>NZ_QJHD01000038.1:0-23458 GCF_003184505.1 Blautia sp. BCRC 81119
CATTCAGCTGGAAAAGTATCGTTATCTTTTTCAATGCGCAAAGGAAAGCAATGATTTTGATTCATTTATGAAATTCGCAGTGTAGTTTTGTGCAATTTTTCAAATTTGCTCATTTATAGGTAATAACATTTTTCAATAATAAAGGTGGAGTGGGTAAAACAACTACAATTATTAATTTGGCTAGTTATTTATCAATATATAGAGGAAAAAAGGTATTAGTAGTTGATTTGGATCCTCAGTCAAATTCAACACAGGCAATTTTGCCGGAGGAAACTTGGCTAGAATTTTATGATCCAGATAATCATAATGTAAGAAAAACAATATATGACTATTTTCGTGATATGGAAGAAGGAGATGCCAATTTTAACAATATCGATATTCCGGTTAGTGAAGGACAAAACAATTTTAAAATATCGTTGATCCCGGGACATCCTAAATTATCGATAATTGATGATACAATGAGCAAAAGTTGGTCTGAAACACTGTCAGGTGACAAAGGTGCCATTAGGAAGTTAAATTGGCTTAATCAACTAAAAAAAGAGAACACGATATTTGATTACATATTGATCGACGTTGGTCCATCGTTAGGTGCTTTGAATAGGAGTGCATTATTAAATTCAGATTATTTTTTAACACCTATGGCATCGGATATATTTAGTTTACTAGGAATATCTAATATTGGAGATTGGATAGAAAGATGGATGAATTTATATGAAGCAGCAATAAAGACTTTTGTTAACAAATTTGGAGAAGAAGAAAGTCGCAAATTTTTTGATAAATATTCAATCAATACTGATATAAGTAAAACAACACGATACATCGGATACTCAATACAACAGTATTCAAAACGGAAGTTTAAAAATGGAGAAAGACCAACACAGGCTTATGAAAAAGTTATTAATAGCTTTCATGCGGAAATAGAGAAAGCATTGGGAAAATTTGTTAAAGAAGGAATTGAAAGTGAAGAATTAAAATTGGGAGATGTACCATACGTTTATAGCATAATTCCGTTATCACAGACTGCGAATACACCTATTTTTGAATTATCCTATGCAACAGGCGTAAGAGGAAATCAGACGAGTAGCGTGGAGAATTATAAAAAATATTTAAATACACTTGCAGAAAATTTTATAAAAAACGTAGGAGAATAATGAAATGAGTGATATTTGGCCAGATAATTTAGTAGAAGAACTTGCATATAGACGATGTTTGATATTTTTAGGATCCGGTATTTCTGCAACGGCAAAAAATGATGTAGGTGAATCTCCAGATACATGGGGAGCATTTCTTGATAATGTAAAATCGAAGATGAAGAATCCTTCCGACGATGATAAAAAATTTGTTGAAGATATGTTAAAAAAACAGAATTATTTATTAGCACTGCAGGCAATCTCGGACTTATGTGATTCGGGAGAATATAGTAATTATTTAAAAAATCAATATTTAAGAGGAAGGTATAAGCCATCTAGAGTACATGAACTTATAAAAGATTTGGATAGTAAAATTGTTGTCACAACTAATTTTGATAAACTGTATGAGGGATTATGCCATGAGCCAGAATATATAACATTTGATTATACAAATACTCGTTCTATTATAGGAAGTATAAAAGCACCAGAAAATATTATTATAAAGGCACATGGAAGCATAGATGATACGGAAAAGTTAATATTTACAGCAAAACAATATTATCAAGCTCAGGAAAAATATCCGGAGTTTTATCATTTGATGACAGCTTTATTTCTTACGCATACAGTAGTGTTTTTGGGATATAGTTTAAACGATCCAGATATTAATTTACTTTTGCAATTTTTACATAATACAGCGAATTCTTCATGTCCACATTATATGATTGATAAAAAAGGAAACAAACCACAATTAATTAAACATTGGAAAGATACATATAATGTTTCGCTGTTGGAATATGGCGATGATTATAGTTGCTTAGAGTCAAGTTTAGAAGAATTAAGAGATCTTGTAGTTGATTTGCGAGAAGAGAGAGGAATGCCATGATAACACCATGATAACAAAATTCCAAAAAACCACACGGACAAAACGGAAAATCCGGATTTCACTCCACAAATCACACGAAAAATCACCATTTGCACACCGCAATACACCGGTCTGATATCGTGAAGGTGGACGTACTGTAGGATCAGGACGTGTTGCTACAATCATCGAGTAATCGTTAATTAGTATAACATCCTAATTTAATATATATTGAGTACCGCAAGGTACATTGTGTCCAAACGTAAGATACCCCGGAACCGTAAGGTTTCCGGGGTTTTTCTGTTGGGTGGAAAGTAAAATCATCTATGAATTTTCAATGCGGAGATTAAAGGAAATTTATCAATAAGACTAAGTAAAGATAAATTTAAAATTGAAAAATAAGACCAGCGGTGCCAAAACGGTGCCAAAAAAACTCCTGCGAATGTTTGCTATTCACAGGAGTAATTTTTTTACCAGCCTTTGATCTGTTTGATCTGTTCAGCACGTTCCGGATCACGATGATATTGCAGTTTCAGACGGATTGTTACCACAATATCCAGCTTTTAAAAGATGACAAGGAGCAGGCAGTTAAAGATAAAGAGGAAGCTGAGAAGTGTGCGGAAAAAGCCGAGAAAGATCTGCATAGCCTGGAAGAACGCAGAGAACGGTTACAGCCGGTAATGGATAATGTCAGCAAAGAAATAAAGGAATATGGAACAGTGAAAACTCTACTTCCAGAAGCTGGTGCATTGGAACGTGCAACAACCTACCGGGATAAGAAAATAAAACCACTGTTTACTCAGGTGAAAAATAAAATTGCTGCGATGGCTGCACAGGTTAAAGAACTTGCCGAAGAAGTAGAAAAATGGAAACACAAATATCAGAAAACAAAGCAAGCATATAACCAAATACAAAGAGAGTTAGATGCAGTGCGTGAAGAAAAAGAGCAGTTATTTGATGAAAAACAACAATTGCAGGATGTTTCTGATAGATATGACCGGGTAGTGCGTGTTCTTGGAGAAAATGCTGTAGATGATGCGGTACAACAGGATATACAGGAGCAGAAGGCATTAGAAGAAAAGCGACAAATGGAGCAAATGCCAACAGGAAGTATTCACGAAAGACTTGCCTGGGGAGCCAGAAAGAGCAGTCGGAAGGCTGCTCTTTGGCAATCTAAGAATAGAGTTTTGGGATAGAATATGATAAAATGTAAGAGATAAATCGGTATTTAACGAGGAGGTAATGATTATGAGTAGAAATATAAAAGGTGGTTTTTTAACATTAAGTAGTGTTGTTGGTATTGTAGGAATGATAATAGCGGCAATGCAAAATCCAGCAACTGCATGGGTAACGCCACCTGGAAGAATGATTATAAGTATTTTAGAAAATGGATTATTGATTCCTACGGTTTTATTCCTTGTTCTTTTTATTTATGGATTGTATATTCTCCTAACGGAGAAAAACGATTGAGCAATACCGGTTTGTCGAATTAAGAAAACCGGTATTTGTGGAGGAGGAATTCTGTAATGAGATTTTTTGAAAATACCCGTAAGCCACAAGGCTTCGGCGGAAAATTGATGACGAAGATGATGAACAGCGGTCACGCCAAATTATCGCAATGGGGATTCTCAAATATCTCCACGAAGTCTGATGCTGAAGTTCTTGACGTCGGCTGTGGCGGCGGAGCAAATATTGCGGTCTGGCTTGATAGATGTAGAAATGGCCACGTGACAGGAATGGATTATTCTGAGGTTAGTGTGGCAAAATCTCAAAAATTGAACGCCCTCGCCATTAAACAAGGGAAATGTAATGTAGTTCAAGGAGATGTATCTGCTATACCCTTTTCTGACGCGACTTTTGATTATGTTTCTGCCTTCGAAACAGTTTACTTTTGGCCAGGATTAGTAAAATGCTTTTCCGAGGTCAACCGTGTGCTGAAAAGCGAAGGCATATTCCTGATTTGTAACGAGAGTGACGGAACGAATGCCGCAGATGAAAAATGGACAAAGATGATCAATGGTATGAAGATTTACACATCTAAACAACTTGTTGCCGCTTTGAAAGAAGCGGGTTTTACAGAGATCAAAACGTATTCAAATGCAAAAAATCATTGGATAAGTATTGTTGCAACGAAATAGCCAAATTCCAGTTTGTATAATTGAAAAAATGAAAAACGCATAGACAACTGTGTCTATTAGTGAAAATACGACATTTCTCGCTTTGTGTCGTGTTATTTGCAGATAACAGATTCTATATTTGATGATGAAAGGAGGAGTTGAGGTGGACCAAGTAAAAATCGGGAATTTTTTAAAAAAACTTCGCAAAGAAAAAGGCATTACACAGGAGCAGTTGGCAGAAATATTAAATGTCTCTGGAAGGACCGTATCCAGATGGGAAACCGGAAACAATATGCCGGATATCAGTATTCTTGTGGATATTGCAGATTATTATGATATCAGCATTCCTGAGATTATCAGTGGAGAAAGGAAAAGCGAGATGATGAACGAAGAAGAAAGAAAAATTGCTAAAACAATGTCAGATTATGCAACTACAGAGAAAGAGAAGATTTTTAAGGAAATGAAGCTCCAAAGTGTCATGGGAGTTTGTGCATTGGTTCTATACTGGATTCTGCATGAAACAGGTGCATATATGTATAATGATGTGTTAGGAAAGCTTGCCGGCTATTGTGAGACCTTGGTATCTGTGTCAGTCATAATGATAGCAGCATTTACGACAGGATCTTTAAGCAAGGTGCGGAGCAAGAGTAGGAAAGTTTTTGTGTTCGAAAATTTCCCAAAACCTATGCAATTAGTTGTAACTGCAGTTGTTGCCTTTGGTGGAGCTGCTGTGATCAAGCTGGTACTGGTGTATTTTTTCGGCTTATAAGTATTTTCAAATTCGTATTACATACTATGAAAAAGAACTTTTTGACATTCTTACAGATGCGTGATAATATGCTTATAGAAAAAAGAGTGCTACCGATAGACGGTTAGTCCGTTTTACTATTTAGAATATCTATCAAAAATAACCGCTTAGTTTGCAGACTGGGCGGTTATTTTTGTGGTTTATGATTATCCTTGCCTAATGTATATCCGATACAAAAGCAGGTTAGGCCGAAGCTCACTACTGCTATGAAGTCAACAATACTCATTGGCTTAGTTCTTCTTTCCAGTGGATTCCCTTTTGGGTTTCTATGTAATCAGAAGGTCACAGGTCTACACTCCGTTCGGTCGTTGCTAAACGAGTGCCAGTGGCACTCTGCAACCCTCTGTTGAAGGACTAACCGCCTACCGTTATGGTAGCACCCATATTCTGATTATAACCGCCTGAAACTGTCGGCGCAATATGAAGTTGACAGATGAGAGTAGGGCAACTGTAGAAAAGAATCTTTTCGACCAGGGATTCCGGTGCCAAAACGGTGCCAAGAAATCAGGCAAATAAAAATAGATGGTGCAAATCAGCCGTTTTTCACTGTATTTTGGATAGAAAACCATAAAAAATATGAGGTAAAACGGGATTAAAGTATCGCGAGGGTGGACGTACTGTAGGATCAGGACGTGTTGCTACAGTTATCGAGTAACCGTTAATTAGTATAACATCCTAATTTAATATATATTGAGTACCGCAAGGTACATTGTGTCCAAACGTAAGATACCCCGGAACCGTAAGGCTTCCGGGGTATTTTTACGAAAAATATTCATAAAATTTCTGTTTTATGGATTCAAGAAATACCAGAATTCATGCCCCTGGCATACGATATATCTTTCCAGCCATTCATTAAAAGGGATATTAAAACGATCAGTATCTGGAGCCGGATAGCATAGGTAATCGTCTCTGCCTTCTGATACAGCCTGAAGATCCATGGTTATATCGCCGATGTCCTGTAAGCAAAGAACAGGAAGATGATATGTAAACTCCGGATCAGATAAAATAGGCGTACTATTCCAAGATTCCTTTTCTTTGAGCGCTCTTTTTAAAGAATAAATGGTACAGCTGACTAAAGAACTGCCTTCCTCTCCGCAAAAAAGTTCCATGCCATTTGAGCAGGATAAAAAAGCTTTGTATGAGGCAGGAAGTTTCATATTGGGAAAATATTTTTCAAACAGCTGAAATTCTTCAGGTGTTACAGGAGGGTTAAATTTATGAGTTACTTTTATAGGTTCATCGCCTAAATGCCACTGATAGACCCATCCATTATTTTCCATTTCATATTTTAGATTGTTGAAAATTCTGTAGATTGCACGGATGTCTTCCATTACATATATGCTCCTTGATCGATGTGATATTGTAAAGATTCATATGTCTGCTTTATTTGATAACGGAGAGTAATTATAGCATGCTTAAAAGTTTTTTCAATGCTTTTTTGTGCAGAATTTACCAAAACCCTCTCGACTTTATACCACGTTAATGCTATACTTATACAGTTGTTTAACGTTTTAAAGCAAAAAATAAAAGTGAAAATACAGGAAAGAAGATAGAAAATGAAGATCGTTGTATGTATGAAGCAGGTACCGGTAACTTCCAAGGTTGATATCGATCCGGAAACCGGTGCCATGAAACGAATGTCCGGTGAGACAAGGACTAATCCATATGATCTGTTTGCACTGGAAACAGCCCTTGCGATCCGGGAAAAAACAGGCGGAACTGTAACCGTTCTTACTATGGGACCGCCTCAGGCGGAAGAGATGATCCGGGATGCTTATACCATGGGTGCTGATGAGGGCGTGATCCTTTCAGACCGAAAATTTGCGGGAGCGGATGTTCTGGCAACCTCTTATGCGTTAGCACAGGGAATCCAGGTGATCGGCGGTGCAGATCTGATCATCTGCGGAAGACAGACCACAGATGGTGACACAGCCCAGGTTGGTCCGGCCATTGCAGAGCATCTGACCATCCCACATGCTGCATGGGTAGCTGAGATCATGGACGTTAATGAAAAAAGCATTCAGGTCCGTCAGGATCTTGTCAGTGTTTCTCAGGTTTCCGAGATCCCGTATCCATGTCTTTTAACCATTGACAAGGATACCTGCGTGCCACGTCTGCCATCCTATTTATTAAAGAAGGCAACTGCAGACCGTCCGGTACGGATCTTAAGCTTTGAAGATATGCCGGATCAGGATCTGAGCCGTTACGGACTGATCGGTTCCCCCACCTCTGTGGAAAAAATGTTTGCGCCGGAGGAAAGTGAAAAACAGGTTTATCTGGAAGGAACTGCAAAGGAAAAGGCAGACAAGCTTGTTGCTCTCCTGACCGGAAAGAAGATCATATAGGGGGAAGCGGAACATGGAATTTTTAAAATTTGATATAAACAAATGCGTACTCTGCGGAGTATGCGTGGAGAAATGTCCTTTTGGGGCCCTCACCATAGAGGGAAATGGAATTGTTGTAGGCGATGCCTGTCGTATGTGTGGGCTTTGCGTTCGTAACTGCCCGGAGAAAGCCATCCGGTTTGAGCAGAAGGCAAAATCCTTTGACAAGGATAAATGGAAAAACTTTCTTATCTATGTGGAGCAGGAGAGAGGAGAGATCCATCCGGTTACCTTTGAGCTGATCGGGGAAGCGAGAAAGATGGCGGTTAAAGTCGGTTATCAGGTTAACTGTGTGATCGTCGGAGGAAAAGGAACAAAGGAAAATGCGGAAAAGCTTCTTCCATATGGCGTAGACAATGTGTACGTATATGAGCATGAAGGCTTTGAAGGTTTCCGTGCAGATTGTTACACAGATGCAGTTGCAGACTGTATCGCAGCAAACAAGCCAAGCTCTGTGCTGATCGGAGCTACTGCGTTGGGACGTTCCCTTGCGCCGAGGCTTTCCACCAGATTCCATACGGGACTGACTGCAGACTGTACTACATTGGATATCCGTTCCAACACCGATATGATCCAGATCAGACCGGCTTTTGGCGGAAATATCATGGCTCAGATCGGCATCACCAAATCACGGCCACAGTTTGCCACGGTCCGTTATAAGGTTATGGACAAGGCAGAAAAAGTAAAAAATCCTCACGGTCAGGTGGTTGTATGTCCGGTAAATGAAAAAATGGCAGATTCCAGGATCAAGATTCTGTCATCCAGGGTCATTGATAAGGTAAAGAGCCTTGAGGAAGAGGATGTTCTGGTAGTAGCAGGCCGTGGTGTCCGGAATGAAAAAGATGTGGAAATGTGCCGGGAACTGGCAGATGTCCTTGGCGGACAGCTTGCCTTCACCCGCCCTATGGTAGAAAACGGATTCGGAGATGTTGCACATCAGATCGGACTTTCCGGAAGAACTGTCCGTCCGAAGCTGATCATCACCTGCGGCGTATCCGGTGCCATCCAGTTTACCTCCTGCATGACAGGATCTGACTGTATCGTAGCGATCAACAATGATCCGGAGGCACAGATCTTTAATGTTGCAGATTACTGCATCGTGGACGATCTGTACCAGGTTGTACCGGAGCTGACAGAGCTGATAAAGAATCGGAAGGAGGATTAAGTCATGGCATATCCCTATAAAAAAATGACTTCAGAAGATTTTGACTACATCCGTTCTGTGACTGCTTCAGATCGTGTATGGGTCGGCGATGAGATCGCAAAAGAATATTATCGTGATGAGATGCCGGAGTACGGAGTTTTTCCTCCGGAGCTTTATGTGGAGGTTTTAAATAAAGAAGAGATCTCAGCCATCATGGCTTACGCATATAAAGAAAATATCCCGGTGGTATGCCGTGGCGCAGGAACCGGACTTGCAGGCGGAGCAACCTGTAAATATGGTGGAATCATGCTTTCTGTGATGCGCATGAACAAGATCTTTCCGATCGACAGAAAGAACCAGACCATCACAGCGGAGCCGGGAGCACTACTCATTGATATCCAGGCGGCAGCAGCGGCAGGCGGACTTTTTTACCCGCCTGATCCAGGGGAAAAAACAGCTTCCATCGGCGGCAATGTTATCACAAATGCCGGTGGCATGAAAGCGGTACGATATGGACTGACCAGGGATTTCGTCCGTTGTATCGAGGCAGTTATGCCGGATGGTTCCATCATGAATTTTTCATCCAACGTTGTGAAGAACACAACGGGATATGATGTAAAAGATCTGGTGATCGGCTCAGAGGGAACCTTATGTATCCTGACTCAGGTAACGCTGAAGCTTCTTCCCGCACCGACCTGCACCTGTACCCTTGTAATGCCGTTCAGGAGTCTTGAGGAATGTGCAGACATGGTCCCGAAGGTTCTGGAGCTGCCGTTTGTGCCAACAGCCATCGAGTTTCTGGAAAGAGAACTGATCGATATCGTAGAACGCAATCTGAACAAAATGTTCCCAGTAAAACAGGGAGAAGCAGTGCTGATCGTTATGTATGATGCTTCCAGTAAACAGGAACTTGACAGCGCAGTAGAGGCAGCAGCGGAAGCAGCCCTGGCAAACGGAGCCCTGGACTGCTGTATCGCAGGAACGCCGGAGCGTGCCGGAGCCGTATGGAGTGTCAGAGGCGGGATCCTGGAAGGAATGAAAGCAGATTCTGTCGCACAGGAGGAGTGTGACGTAGTTGTTCCGCGTGCAAGGATCGCAGAGTATGTAAAAGCAGCCAAAAAGATCGCAAGTGCACATGGCATCCGTGTAGAGCCCTGCGGACATTGCGGAGACGGAAACATTCATACAGAGATGCTCCGTGGACCGGAAATGAGTGACCAGGAGTGGAAGGAAGCCACTCACGCAAGTCTGGTAGAGCTGTATGCACTGTCCAAGGAACTGGGCGGACAGCTTTCCGGTGAGCATGGCATCGGAAACGGACGTCTGGAATTTCTGGAAGAATTTGCGGGACCGAGAATGATCGCTCTTTATAAAGCCATCAAACTGGCTTTCGATGATAAACTGATCCTGAATCCGGGAAAAGTCATCGAATATAATAAATAAAAAATGGGGGAAAGAGAGATGAGTCAGAATAAATCATTACAAAGTAAAATGCCTCTGGCTATGGGACTTGCGTTCGTCGCATTTACCACACAGTTCGGAGGCGGATTCGCATCAGGAGCGCAGATCTATCAGTACTTTATCAACTACGGTATCTGGTGTCTGATCCTGCCGGCAGTGACACAGGGATTGTATGCACTGTTTTTCTGGTATGGAATGCGCTATGCTTATAAACACAAAACCTACGATTACAGAAGCTTTTCCGACAGTCTTTACGGAAAAACGAAACCGGTTATGTCCAATCTCTATGAGATCTGTTACCTGATCATGATCGGAACTGCATCAGCAGCAGCCTTTGCAACTGGCGGTTCCACACTGCAGACACTGTTCGGGATCCCATACTGGCTCTGTACACTAATCATTGCAGCATTTATCTTTGTGATTGCGCTTTTCGGAACCAATGTCGTAAGAAAATGTGCTTCTACATTAAGTGTGCTGATCATCATCGGTCTTGTACTGGTACTTGTTCCGAATATCATTGCACAGTGGGGAGATATCACAGCTTCCATCCACACTATGTCCTCCGGAGAAATGACTGTACTTTCCTCCGAGAGCGGAGCCTTTGGACCGGCTCTCTATTCAGCAGTCCTTTATTTCTTCTTCCAGCTGGCATCTGTTTCTGTTATGTACCAGCACATGGAGGATGTAACGGACGAAAAACAGATCAACAAAGCAGCGATCTGGATGTTTGTATGCAACTTCTGTGCAATGGAGCTTTCCATCCTCGGACTTCTTGCCATTGCATATGTAAGTGAACTGGCATCTGCATCGGTACCGATGCTGGTACTGGTCCAGAACGGTGTAGGCGCCGGTATCCTGACACCGATCATTTCTCTGCTGATCATTCTTGGAGCTATCTCCACAGCAGTAAATATGATCTCCGGTATTGTGACCCGCTGCGTAAATGCAGTGGAGCGTCGTATGGACAGCCCGGCGAAAAAAGCGCAGGGACACCTTGGAAGAAATGCAGTTTTCACAGCGATTTTTACATTCCTGGCATTTGCCATCGCACAGTTCGGTCTGATGACAGTTGTTAAGAAGGGATATGCATACCTTGGATATGCGGCGTTTATTACATTGTTTGTACCGTTTGTTGTACATGTCGTTGCGACAAAGGGAAAAGAGATTTGAAGAATAAAAAGCTGAACAGAAAATCCCCCGTTGATCCGTATGGCAGGATCATCAGGGGATTTTGTCAAAGTTCACAAAAATATTATAAATATTTTATTAAATATTCCAGATAGACAACATATATTTTTTCTGATACCATTACGTACAGTTATTAAATAGTTACGAATCAGAAGGATTGTTACTGAAATATTTATTTATCGTCAGGCAAGACCTTATAGTAGTATAGGAATAGGTTTTCTATATACTGTAATGGTCTTTTTTTATTTGTTTGGCATCGGGGGAACAGGACTATGGTTATCCATAAGATTTTGAATAATAATCTGATACTGTCCAGGGATGGACAGGGACATGAAGTTATTGTAAAGGGCTGCGGAATTGCCTTTCAGAAAAAGAAAGGACAGCAAGTGGAGGAGTCCAAGATCGAGAAGATCTTTACTGCGGAAAATGCCCAGATCAGCAAGGAGATACAGGGTTATCTGACTGCTATTCCGGAAAAATATCTGGATTTTGTGGAAGCTTTTGTAAATGCTGTGAAGGAAAAAGAGGGGATGAAATTAAATGACAGTATTTATTTTTCCCTTAGCGACCATATCATGGGTGCGATCTCCAGACTTGAAAACGGGATCCGCCTTCAGAATATGCTGCTTCTGGATATCAAGCAGCTTTATCATAAGGAATATGAGATCGGCTTGGAATTACTGAAAAAGGTAAATGAGATGTTCGAGGTAGATCTTTCTGCAGATGAAGCAGGATTTTTTGCATTGCATTTTGTGAATGCGGAAGATGGCGGCAAGACGGACAGCTATCAGATTTCCATTATCGTACATCAGATCCTGGACATCGTGGAGAAGTATTATGACAATATGGAATTTCAGGAGGATAATCTGTATTATCAGCGGTTTCTCACGCATCTGAAATATTTTGCCCAGAGATTCCTTCATAAAGAGCTTCACTATGATGAGAATCAGGAGCTTTTCAAGATCATCAAGGAGCAGTACAGAGAAGCTTACGGCTGTGTAAAAATGATCTATCTTATGATGGAAGAGGAATATAAATACGCTATGACTGAGGATGAAATGCTGTATCTGACGATTCATATCCAGAAGATCACAGAAGACCATAAACGTCTGAAAAATCTGTGAAAAGAGATTGTTTTATAAATTAGGTGTTAATGGATTGTTACTGAAATACGTGCCATGTGCGTATCTTTTCAGGCAAGACCTTTAATATAAATTTCAATATTTATTATTAAAGGAGGTCCCCAAATGAAAAAGGACTATGCAAAAACTGCAGACACACTGATTGCAGCGCTGGGCGGAAAAGATAATATCACCCGTCTGTTCCACTGCATGACAAGGCTTCGTTTCTATGTGAAAGACAGATCGAAGATCAACGAGAAAGAGATCTTAAAGCTTTCTGAGATCTCCGGCGTTAACTGGCATGAAGATCAGTTCCAGGTTATTGCAGGAAATGAAGTGAACGCTGTTTACAAGGCATTGGAGGACAAAGGTGTTCCTACCGATGATGCACCGGCAGCGAACTCTGACAGCTCAAAGAGTGTTGTTTCAAAAGTTATCGATGCCATCACCGGATGTATGACCCCGATGATCCCTGCCCTGACTGCAGCCGGTATGATCAAAGTTGTACTTACTCTGCTGACAACTTTTCATCTGGTATCAGAAACAAGCAGTACCTACCAGGTGATCAGTTTTATCGGAGATGTTACTTTCTACTTCATGCCGTTCCTGATCGCAGCAAATGCTGCCAAGGTTTTCCGCGTGAACCAGTCACTGGCGCTGTTTATTGCCGGTGTTTACTTAAGCCCTACCTTTGTAACTATGGTAGCCGGTGATGCGGCCATCACACTGTTTGGTCTGCCGATCACAAAAGCAACTTATTCTTATTCCGTTATTCCGGTTATCCTGATGGTATGGATCACACATTATATTGAGATTCTGGTTGATAAGATCACACCGAAAATGGTAAAACTGATCCTGAACCCGACACTGGTAATTCTGATCAGTGCACCGATCGCCCTGATCGTAGTTGGACCGCTCGGAACAATTATTGGTAACGGACTTGCGGTAGCCATCAACTTCCTGTCCGTAAAACTTGGTTTCATTATTGTAGGTATCCTTGCAGCAACCTTCCCGTTCATCGTTATGACCGGTATGCACCATGCGCTGACACCGATCGGACTGAATGCCATTGCAACCGGTGGTACCGATACACTGATTTTTGTATCTCAGGTATGCTCTAACCTTGCACAGTCCGGAGCTTCTCTTGCAGTAGCTGTAAGATCCAAGGACAGCAACATGAAACAGCTGGCGAGTGCAGCCGGTGTTTCCGCTCTTATGGGTATCACAGAGCCTGCTCTGTATGGTGTTACACTGAAACTGAAAAGACCGGTTGTAGCAGCTTCTATCGCAGCCGGAATCGGTGGTATCGTAGGAGGACTTCTTCAGGTTTCTCTTTACATTGCACAGAATTGTATCATGGCGATCCCGGCGTTTATCGGCGAGAAGGGATTAATCAATCTGATTTATGGAATCATTATGATCGTGGTATCTTTTGTAGCTGCTTTTGTTCTTACGCTTATCTTCGGATTTGAGGATGTAAAGGCTGAGACAGAGGATGAAGTACAGAACACAGATACAGAAAAACAGCCGGCACAGCAGAACGCTCCGCTTGTAGATAAGATCGAGCTTTGTGCACCGGTAGCAGGAACTGTAAAAGCACTTTCCGATGTTCCGGATAAAACTTTTGCGGATAAGGTTTTAGGTGACGGAGCAGCAATCGTTCCATCAGAAGGAAAGGTTTATGCACCGGCAGATGGTACGGTGGCAAATATCATGGACAGCAAACATGGAATCATGTTTGTGACAGAAAGTGGAGCAGAAATTCTGATCCACATCGGACTTGATACTGTAAATTTAAATGGTAAATATTTTAAATCCCATGTTTCTGAGGGAGATAAGGTAAAAAAAGGAAAGCTTCTTGTGGAATTCGATATGGATGCCATTAAGAAAGAAGGATATGATCTGATCACACCGGTTGTTGTGACCAATATTTCTGATTATATCAAAGCAGTATGCATGGAAAAAGAAGATGCAGCTGTAAATGCAGGAGATAAATTCCTGACTATTGTATAAGAATAACAACGAAACATCAGGCGGAGATAACAGATCCGCCTGATGTTTGTAAAAAGGAGAAAATTAAAATATGAAAAATTATAACCGTATGCCGGAAAACTTTCTCTGGGGCGGAGCAACCGCTGCAAACCAGTATGAAGGCGGTTGGGATGAGGATGGCAGAGGCCCGTCCATTGCAGATATCCTGACAGGAGGAAGTGTGGATAAGGAACGTCGTCTTACACCGCCGGCACCGTTACCGGAAGAATTTTATCCCAATCACCAGGCGACTGATTTTTATCATCACTGGAAAGAGGATATTGCTCTTTTTGCAGAGATGGGATTTAAGGTATATCGTTTTTCTATTTCTTGGTCCAGAGTGTTCCCAAATGGGGATGAGGAAACTCCAAATGAGGAAGGCCTTAAGTTCTACGACAATGTGATCGACGAACTGAGAAAATATAACATTGAGCCGCTGATAACGATCTCTCATTATGAGAATCCCCTTCATCTTTCTCTGGAGTATGGCGGATGGAAAAATCGTAAGATGATCGATTTCTATCTTCGATTTGCAAAGGTTTTATTTGAGAGATATAAAGGTAAGGTAAAATACTGGCTGACTTTTAATGAGATCAATATGCTGACGCAGGACTTTGGTGCGGTATTCTGTGCAGGAATGCTGGACCCGAAGGATGTATGTGAGCAGAGCCGTTATCAGGCAATGCATCACCAGCTGGTAGCAAGTGCACTTGCAGTTTCCATGGCTCATGAGATCGATCCGGAGTTTATGCTTGGCTGTATGCTTGCTTATCACAATGGTTATCCATATACTTGCCATCCGGATGATATCTTATATGCACAGCAGTTTGGGCAGATCCACAATTCCATTGCCGGTGATGTTCATGTAAGAGGATATTATCCGGGATTTGCAGCGAGATACTTTGAGGAGCACGGAATCCAGCTGGAGGTTCTTCAGGAGGATAAAGAGATCCTCAAGAAGGGTACGGTGGACTTTTTCACCATCAGCTATTATTCCAGTAGCTGTGTCAGCGTGACAAAAGACGGAGAGAAAACGGCCGGAAATGGAAGTGACAATCTGAAAAATCCATATCTGAAAGCTTCCGACTGGGGCTGGCAGATCGATGCAACTGGTCTTCGCTATGTTCTGAACCAGATTTATGACCGCTATCAGATTCCGATCATGATCGTGGA
The DNA here is from genome assembly GCF_003184505.1 of Blautia sp. BCRC 81119. NCBI lineage: Bacteria > Bacillati > Bacillota > Clostridia > Lachnospirales > Lachnospiraceae > Blautia > Blautia sp. BCRC 81119. The sequence continues at coordinate 15,417 of NZ_QJHD01000038.1, forward strand.
AAATGGTCTTGGGGCGGTGGATCAGCTGACAGAGGATGGAAAGATTCACGATGATTACCGTATTGAATATATGCGCCGCCATATAGAGCAGATGAAGGAAGCAATCCATGACGGAGTAGATCTGATCGGCTACACCTGCTGGGGCTGTACAGATCTTGTCAGTGCCTCCACCGGAGAATTCAAGAAGCGTTATGGTCTTATCTATGTAAATAAAAATGATGACGGGACCGGAGACTTTTCCAGAATCCGCAAAGATTCTTTTTACTGGTACAAAAAAGTGATTGAATCCTGCGGGGAAGAGCTTTAACTGAATCAACTGCGAAGCAGTTATCTGGTGTAGAATTATGTAGCGAATGCGGTTGCTTTTATCCGGCTGACGACAAAATCCTGGAGTATGACAATGTACTCCGGGATTTTTTTGGAAGGTTGACTTTTACACGGTAAAGTGTAATACTTATTGTAAGTGACGAATGTGAGGAGTGTTTTTTATGCTGGATGAAAAAGTACTGCAGGTAGCGATACTTATATGGGGATGTGTATTTTGTGCCATAGCTGCAATATGTATATTTCTGAGCAGTAATTATGACAGGGAAAAGCGTCGGTATCTTATCCTGATGGAGAGTTTTGCTTCCATGTTATTGCTGATGGATGCCATGGCGCATATTTTCAGCGGATATCCCGGAGTTCCGGGCAGTGTGATGGTCCGTATTTCGAGTTTTCTCGTATTCCTTTTAAGTGACGTAGTCCTGCTGTGTTTTCACATTTATGTGTGTGTTTATCTGTTTTCGAAGAGGGAGCGGAGAACATTAAAAAGAGTAAAAGCCGGATATGTTATTGCTGCCGCAGGGGCTGTTTTTGTGGTGATCTCGCAGTTTACTCACTGGTATTATTACATAGATGTGGATAATTATTACCATCGGGCACCGTTATATATTATGTCAATTCTTCTTCCGGCAGCAGGCTTGCTCATTGATCTTACGCTTCTGCTCCAGTACAAAAAGAGAGTCAGCAGGAAGCTCCTGTTCTCTATGCTGTCATGCATTGTACTTCCGGCAGTGGCGGCAGCTGTGCAGGCATTCAGGTATGGAATGTCGCTGATCGATTTTTCTGTTGGTATTTCCATGATCATTATGTTTATCGTGACGATGACGGAGCTGAATCAGGAAATGTATCAGCTGATAAGCAGAGAGGGCAAGATAAAGGAAAGACTTGAGATCGCAACGATACTGAATAAATGCATTGCTGAGCTGATATCAGGAGAAGATGAAGATGCGGCGATCTCCAATCTGCTGCGTATTATCAGTGGGTATTTTGACGGAGATCGCAGTTATATTGTTCAGATCGATGAAAAGAGGAATGTTTGTACAAATACCTATGAGTATGCCATGAACGGAGTGACTGCTGAGAAGGATAATCTTCAGGAGGTTCCCATGGAAATGCTGGATATCTGGATGGACAGCTTTCGGAAAAATGGCCTGTATTATATTCCGGATATTGAGGAGGAGCAGGGGCAGCCGTATTATGAGACTCTGAAGATGCAGGACATTACCAGGCTGCTGGCCGTTCCTTTAAACAGTGACGGAAAGATCATAGGATTTCTCGGGGTAGATAATCCGAGACTGCATTATGAGGATCATACGCTGCTGTCATCCATACAGTACTTTTTAACGGACAGCCTGAAAGCCAAGGAGCGTAAGGCGTGTCTGCAGTACATGAGCTACCGTGATATGCTGACGACCTTGTATAACAGGAACAGGTATATTCAGGTTTTGGAAGGCATGCAGGCAAAAACAGTGATAAAAACAGGCGTAGCATATATTGATATCAATGGTCTGAAACGGGTGAATGATCTTTACGGACATGAGGCCGGAGACAGGCTGATCATAAATACAGCGCGTTCCATGCTTGCGATTCTGCCGGAAAATGCTTACCGGGTAGGTGGCGATGAATTTGTACTCATCTGTTTTGATATGGATGAGAAGATTTTTCGGAGTAAGGTTCGGGATATCTGTGACAGCATTGCTGCCAAAAGGATCAGTGTTTCTGTTGGTGTTGTCTGGGAGGAAAGCTCTTCGGAGCTTGAGACAATGCTGAGAAGAGCAGATGATCTTATGTATGCGGAAAAAAAGAAATATTATGAAAAGCATGGAACGATGTGAAGGTATGCAGCAGAGTGTAAGAGGAGGTCAGAAGAAAATTCTGATAATGCTGTGCCCGGTATTTTTATACCGGGCATTTCGTTTGTGCTAAAAGAAACGCCGGAATAAAAATATCGGACGAAATTTTGAAAGATTTTCTGTAACGTTTTTGAGATCAGTGCGTCTTATAAGTGAGAAGGGAGGAAAGAGAAAAACCGATGAACATAGAGGAACTTTACCGGACATATTTTGACATTGTATATCGGTATATCCGTTCTATCTCACAGGATGGAGCGCTGGCTGAGGAAGTGACACAGGAGACATTTTTTAAAGCGCTGAAAAAAGCAGATCAGTTCCGCGGAGACTGTGATGTGCGGGTGTGGCTCTGCCAGATCGCAAAGAATACGTTGTACGATCATCTGAAAAAACAGAAGAAGCAACTTCTCGGGGATGAGAAGCTGGAAAAAGCAGAAAGCGCTGGCGGAGAGCTTCTGGAGGAAAAGCTGGCGCAGCGGAGCCAGGCTATGGAAATCCACAAGGTTCTGCATAGACTTTCGGAACCGTACAAAGAAGTTTTTTCCCTGCGGACCTTCGGAGAGCTGACCTTCCGTGAGATTGGAATGCTTTTTGGAAAAAGTGAAAACTGGGCGCGGGTGACTTATTACCGTGCAAGAGTAAAGATCAGAGAGGAGCTGGAATATGAAGATCACATGTGACGTAATACAGGATCTGATGCCATCTTATATAGATGGGATATTAAGCGAAGACAGTCGGGCGCTGGTGGAAGAACATATGGGAACCTGTCAGGAATGCAGAAAAATGTTGGAGATTATGAAAGAGGAGCAGGGAAAAGAGCAGGCTCAAATAAGACCATCTGCAGCCTCCGGAGCACAACGCAGAGCTGGTGAAACGGAGAATATCGGAAGCGCAGCCGCGCTGAAAAAAATCCGGAAAAAATTAATAATACGCAGAGTGCTGACAGCAGCAGTGGCAGTTATCCTGACACTCATCGCTGCGGCAGCAGGCTACGACCACTGGTATTTCAACGAAAAATACATGACCCTGGAAAACAGCGGAATGTACGTAAAAAATAACAGTTTGTATTCTTCCAATAATCTCATCAACCGAATGAAAGTACAGTACACGGAAGATGGAAAAACAGAGTTTGTCTACGCCATTGACGCGCCATATGCAGGAACTCTGGAACTAAAAGGCGATGACATGCTGCTTCAGGATTTTTCCAAAAAGACAGAGGAAGTATCACCGGAAGACGACAGCACCCCGGAAACGGTAACAGAGGTTTATTATATGAGTGCGGAGGCCGGAAAGAAGAGCCTGGAATTAACAGAGCTGGAAGCAAAGGGAGATCTGGATGCAGCGGAGAAAATTGTGGATGAGATGAAACAGGAATCGAAGCTGATATGGTCGGAACAAGAGGATAGAAATACCGCATCGTCTATGTTAAAATAAAACCTGGACAGTACAGTGAAAAAGTTCTATAAAAATTCTGTGCTGTAGGCAAAAAAAAAGACAGCAGTGAATTTACGTATTTACTGCCGAAGAACAGGGGGACATAAGATGTTATTTGTATGCTATCCAAAATGCAGTACCTGCAAAAAGGCTCAGAAATGGCTGGATGAGAGTGGCGCAGAATATACGTTGCGTGATATTAAGACGGACAATCCAACTGCAGAGGAACTGAAAGCCTGGTGGGAAAAAAGCGGTCTTCCGCTGAAGCGTTTTTTCAATACCAGTGGAAATATTTATAAAGAGATGAAACTGAAAGATAAACTTCCGGAGATGAGTGAGGAAGAGCAGCTTGCGCTTCTTGCAACAGACGGGATGCTTGTGAAACGACCAATCCTTGTTGGGAAAGACAAGGTGCTGGTGGGCGCTAAAGAAAAAGAATGGGAAGAGTATCTGAAATCATGAAAAAGAAACTGAATTATGCGGATATCGTTAAGGAAACCGTGATCCTCACCGTAGCAGTGGCGATCATCGCAGCGGCGGTATATTTTTTCCTGGTGCCAAGCCATACGTCGGTCAGCAGTATTTCCGGTCTTGGAATCGTGCTTTCCAATTTTGTGCCGCTGCAGCTGTCGGCGATTACCATGATCCTGAATGTGGTATTGCTGATCATTGGATTTTTTACCTGTGGAAGAGAGTTTGGAGTTAAGACTGTTTATACCAGTGTGATGCTACCGTTGTTTCTGGGACTTTTTGAGATTATTTTTCCGAATTTCGGTTCCATGACAGACAGCCAGGAACTGGATGTTCTGTGTTATATTCTGGTAGTGAGTGTGGGACTTAGCATTCTTTTTAACCGGAATGCATCCTCAGGCGGACTGGATATCGTGGCGAAGATCATGAATAAGTATCTCCACATGGAACTTGGAAAAGCCATGTCTCTTTCCGGTATGTGCGTGGCACTTTCCGCGGCGCTTGTGTATGATAAAAAGACGGTGGTCTTAAGTATTCTGGGAACGTATTTTAACGGAATCGTTCTGGATCATTTTATTTTTGACAATAATATCAAGCGGCGTGTCTGCATCATCACGAAAAAGGAAGAGGAGCTGAGGCAGTTTATCATTCATGACCTGCACAGCGGAGCCACGATCTATGAGGCCATCGGAGCCTATAACATGGAAAAACGCCGTGAGATCATCACCATCGTAGATAAAGGTGAATATCAGAAGCTGATGAAGTTTATAAACCAGGAGGACCCGAAAGCGTTTATCACGGTTTATAATGTATCGAATATGCGGTATCAGCCGAAGAAATAAGAATATTTTGCTGGAATAAAAAAACTCCCGGGACAAAACTCCCGGGAATTTTTTTGCCATATTTTACAGGAAAATATATTTCAGGATAAACAGCACTGCCAGTACATACATCAGAGCGCTGATCTTCTTTTCTTTTGCCTTACCTGTGATCAGGTTGATGGCTACGTATGTGATAATTCCCATGGAGATACCTTCGGAAATGCTGTAGAAGAACGGCATTGCGATGATACATACATAACATGGGATCGCCTCGGACATATCGCTGAAATCAATGCTGATAACATTGCTGAGCATGTACAGACCGACGATCACCAGAGCCGGAGCTGTGGCAAAGGACGGGATTGCCAGGAAGATCGGAGACAGGAACAGGGACAGGCCAAATAAGATGGCAGTTGTCACTGCGGTAAGTCCGGTTCTTCCGCCTTCGGATACACCGGAAGCACTTTCTACGAAGGTAGTGGTTGTGGATGTACCAAGAACTGCACCGGCAGTTGTTGCAACTGCATCTGCAAGAAGTGCGCCCTTGATGTTAGGAAGCTTGCCATTTTCATCCAGCATGCCTGCTTTAGAAGAGACACCAACGAGAGTTCCAAGAGTATCAAAAAGATCTACAAATAAAAATGCAAACAGGATAACAAGGAAATCCAGTGAGAAAACTCCGTCAAACTGCAGCTTCGCAAAGATCGGAGCAAGACTCGGGATAGAGAGTCCGTTGCTGAAATCCGGGAGCAGGCTGTAGAAGCCGATCTCCGGGTTCGGAACATAAAGTCCGGCGAACTGACAGATGATTCCAAGTCCCCATGTGATCAGGATACCCCAGAGGATGTTTCCCTTTACATTCTTAACAACCAGGATTCCAGTTACGATGATACCGATCAGAGCCAGGATAACGGTGATCCCAACGTTGTTGAAGGAAGCCTCCACACCCTTGGCTGCGTTGTAGCCATCTACAGAGAAAAGCTGCAGCAGAGTGGAGCCGCCGATCACGATATTGGCATTCTGTAATCCTACAAATGCGATGAAAAGACCGATACCAACGCTGACTGCGGATTTCAGGTTCAGAGGGATCGCGTTGAAGATTGCTTCACGTACATTGGTAAGTGAAAGAACGATAAATACGATACCTTCTGCAAAAACTGCGGTCAGTGCATACTGCCAGCTGTATCCCATACCGATGACAACTGTATAGGCAAAGTATGCGTTCAGACCCATTCCGGGTGCCAGTGCGAACGGGTAGTTGGCGAAGATTGCCATCAGCAGCGTTCCCAGGAAGGCTGCCAGTGCGGTAGCTGTGAATACAGCTCCGGAATCCATGCCGGTTGCGGACAGGATGTTCGGGTTAACTGCCAGGATATAGGCCATTGTCATGAAGGTGGTGATACCTGCCAGAACCTCAGTTTTGGCGTCCGTTTTGTTTGCGGACAGCTTGAAGATTTTTTCTAACATATTTCTTTCCCTTTCTTAAATATGTTTTTGGACAACATGTCTATTTTATCATATAAAAATTTCGTATGCAATCGTTAGTGCTTAACAGATATTGTTATGTAAGGTAATTTTTTGCAAAATACTTTTACAAGCAGGTAATTTGTGTGTAAAATACAGAAAAGAGAGTATTCGATTTACAGACGGGTTTATTCTGCAATGAAAGGGGGATGGATAATGTCTGAGAAAAAACTGCGGAATATTACAGATGTGCTCTGCTTTCTGATGATCCTTGGGTACGTGGTGTATCTTGTGGCCACCTGGGGAAATCTGCCGGAGAGGGTGCCGATCCATTTTAATGCGCATGGGATCCCGGACCGGTATGGGAAGAAGGGCAGCCTTCTTCTGGAGCCGATTTTGGGGCTGCTGATCTTGGCACTTCTGATGTTCTGTCAGAGATTTCCACAGTGGTGGAATTATCCGGTTGAGGTGACAGAGGAAAACAGAGAGCATATCTTTGAGATCGCGTCAAAAATGATGTCTGTGATCAAGCTGTTATCCATTGGAGTATGTCTTGATGCCGGGATCAGCGGGAATCTGGGAACGGCACCTATGTGGCCGGTGTGGATACTGATCACAGGGATTTTCGTGACATTGATCCTGGGGATCCGGGGGATATATAAGGCTGGTAAAGAAACTGGCATGGATGAGGATGATAAATCGTGAAGCGGTCGTGTTTGTGATCATATAGCAGAGTGAAAGGGAAATGTTCGATTTATTGTACTGAATATGGATGGAACCAGCGAAAGCGGATCGCGAATATCCGCTTGGCGAAATTATAATAAAAACAGGAAAGGAATCTCAGGAGGATATGGCAGATACAAGAACAGATGAGCTTTACAGAGCGCTTCAGGATAAGGGCTATCCCGATGAGCTGTGCCGGGAAATCGCCTATAAACATATGAATACCGATTACACAGCTACACGGATGCTGGGGTATTTATACAGGGTGACAAGTCCCAGAGTGGAGGATGTGATCGATGAGATGCTGGCGATCTTAAGTGATAGGGAAGCCATCGTCCGGAAGAAAGAGCTGGAGCACGCCCAGGCTACGATCAACAGCGTGTATCGGGAGGGTTTGTAACGGAAATCCCGGAGCTTTGCCAGTGCTGGCGGATCAGAAGCTTCATCCTTTAAGGAAAATCAGGAGATCATGGCTCTGGAGCATCATCTCCTTCCGCAGAAATTCATCATTGATAACTACATCAATATGAACGCACACTTTAATTTTATCCGTTTCTTTTAAACAGTATTGTTATTACGGTAGTGATTACTCTGATCGTAATTTATGCAAGTAATTGAAGATGGACAAAATAGTAATTGTATTAACTGATAAACCATAGTATAATACAAATATGAACACAACATATAAATCAAACAACAATGTCGTCTATTCCTGTAAATACCATGTAGTATGGTGTCCAAAGTATAGACGAAAAGTATTAATTAACGGTGTGGACGTCCGGCTGAAGGAGCTGCTCACAGAGTATGCTGCAAATCTTTCTGTAGACATTCTGGAGATGGAGATCATGCCAGACCATGTTCATATGCTTTTGGAAGTAGATCCTCAGTTTGGCATCCACAAAGCTGTAAAGTCATTTAAAGGCTATACGTCCAGAATTTTAAGACAGGAATTTCC
>NZ_QJHD01000039.1:0-22330 GCF_003184505.1 Blautia sp. BCRC 81119
ATGCGGACCTGACGTGTGATCTTATCCATAAGATCCTCCTTTAAAAAACTTTTAGTTTTACAAAGGGATTATCTCATGGTTTTAGGTGAAAAGCACGGTACTAACTATTTACCGTATACTTTCTTTCTTGTTTATAATGAGAAAGAAAGAAAAAGAAAGGAAAGGCAACCTTTTCAAATCTGGATCGAACTGACAGAAGAGATTATCCAGAGGATGCAATCAGAGAATCTTTACTGAACAGCATTGTTCACCGTGATTACTCTTTCAGCGGAAGCAATCTGGTTAATGTCTATGAGGATAGAATCGAATTTGTCTCTCTTGGAGGTCTTGTATCCGGTCTGGAACTGGAATCCATTTTCCTGGGTGTTTCATAATCGAGAAATCCGAACCTTGCGGCTGTCTTCTCCAGGATGAGATTGATTGAAAGTTATGGCACAGAAATCGAAAAAATTGAATGTGCATATAAGAATTGACCATCCCCGCCAGAGTTTGAAACGGCAAAAGGTGTTTTCCGCGTAACACTTCCCAACAGGAATGAGCAGCCGGAAACGAATGTCCGGATATCTGATAAAGCGGACAAAGATATTTCACTGAATGAACAGAAATTACTCATTCTTCAATATACACTGGAAAACGGCAGTGTTACAAGAAAAGAAGTTGAAGATTTGATTGGTGCAGAAACAACAAAGGCTTTCCGGTTGCTTAAGGAACTTTGCAAAGCTGGCAAACTTGAGCAAAAAGGAAGCGGCAGGTTGAGCACCTACATTTCCAAATAAAATCATTGTACAAAGGAATATCTCGGCAATGAAATCAACTTTATGAGCTAGGTAAAAAATAAACTGTCTGAATCCCATGCTATGCACAGAACTCAGGCCGTTTAGCTTTTGTTCATCTTCCCATCTCATTTCCAACTCGTCCAAAAGCGAATGCCTTTTAGATTTTCTTCGCAATCGTAGACAGCTCCGAAAAAGAGCCTCATGACGGTGAAGAAAAAATCCAGAGCTGTGTTTCTTTCCACTTAGCCTTCGTTAGTTTCTTTCTGTCCCGAACACACCTTTTACCTGAATTCTGAAATCCAGCTTGTTGTTGGTCAATCCCTGCATGAGCTACACATTCTTATATCTGGGCAGGAAGATTGGACTGATAGACTGAATATCTTGCTCATTAATACAATGAGCCGTCATGAACTTTTTCGTCATATGGGGCTTTATATCTGACAGTACCTGTGACATAGAATCCTTTTTTTCTTCTATCACTCATCTATATTTTCCTATCATTGGTCAGTCAGTGACTTGCTCCCACTGGGCCCAAAAGCATTTTGCTGGAGCTGTCATATTCTTTTCCAGTGAGTTCAGACCGAACAATATCATCATTCAACATTTTAATAAATGCCGCTGCCTCTTTTTGTGAAGAAATCACAATATGATCTTCTTCAAACTTGAACATAGTTTTGTAGCGAGAATGCTTTTTCAGATTCTCTAACAAATCGTTCTTTTTCATCTGCAAAACAGGCGAATTTTTTGCCTTTAATAACTTCTTTGCATTTGTCAACTTACTTTTATTTTCAAACGCAACAAACTTTTCAAGGCTATCTACAATATCCAGATCGCGAATAATCTCAATCGTCTTCTGTGCCCCCGCTCGTATGTATTGCTCAAATCCAAAAAATCTCTGCATAAGATCCATTTTTGCCGTAACAACACTTGAAGAAAAGATAATTACATCTGCTCGTGAATCTATCTGCACAATATCGCTATCAATTTCATCGTATGTATCACCAACAAATAGGGCTATAACATTTTTACTTCGATCAATTCTTGATACAGAGTATATATGTTGATAAACCCAAAAGTACTTGTCATTCAAATTGATTCTAAAAAGAAATCCAGACAGTTTATTTCTATCGCTTTCCGAGTAGTACTCCGTACGCTTTTCAGCATCATCAAGAAAAATAAAGGGTCTATAGTTCTCTATCAGACTAATCTCATAAAATTCTTTCTTATTGTCTGCAATATTTTCTGATGTATCAAATTCGGCATCATCTGCAAGATAGGTACAATTGATAAAACCTGCCACCTTATCTTTTGTGCTAGAAAGCAACTTATCTGTTGCTCTGATTTTTTTGGTTTGGTATCCACTTTCATCGCGTAGGCAGGCATATATCTCAATACCGCAAACTGAACCAGAAAACATTATCGACTTAATCGATGCCTGAATTTCTTCCTTGGTCATTTGTTCATCTCCTTCATGTAGAGGACTGTATCATTAATCACTTTATATTCTACTGTACTAGGATTTTTTAAAAACCTGCCTTTAACTACAGCCAAACAAATTTCATTATTAAAGTCAGGATTGCTCTTAAAAGTAATCTCATAGACTCGGTATCCTAAAATTGCCAATACAGGATTCGCATAGTACAAATGTGTTTTGCTTAGCAGCGCACACATCATAACCACAATGATAAGGAATGTTACCGCTCCTTGAATCGTTCCTACATCATCAATCAAAAGCGGGATAATCATTGTCATAAAGAAATTCAAACTTGCGTCCTCTTTTTCTACGAAGGAAGAAAGCTGATACCCTTGTTTCTTATCAGTCCATCTAAAGGCTGTAAAAGAAATAAAAGATATGATTGCTGCTAAAATCCATGTAGCACATAACAAAAACACAACAATCAGCACATTATTAAGGCGAACAAATTCTCCCCAATATGACTGATTTTCAGCAAGTTCGCTGACGGGGGTAAATTTGAAATTGCGTACAATAGTCAAAAAAGCCAATGGACTCAATGATTGCAGCATTAACTTATGTTTCAAGCTTAAATTCATTGGCACACCTCCATAAAGCTTACAGTTCAACAAATATCCTTTTGAATACCAGTGAAGTAAATATATCCTCTACTTGTTTAGCCAATTCTTTCGAATGAATCCGTGCCCCCAGCTCGATATTTCCTTCCTGTCCATGATATGAAAGGTTTGCAGATGTAATCAGCGTATCCGTTTGATCAACAGAAATTACCTTTGCATGAAGAGCAGACATTTTATCTTCCTGTTTTGGATAGTTATAAATTCGCAGAAATTTTCCCTTATAGCAGCATAAACGGTCAAAGGCCTTCTGACTCTCAATGTCATTCACAAAAAATTTCACGAGAACGCCTTCTTGGCTCTTTTGAATTACACAATCGACTAACTCGGCAAAATAATCCGAGAGGGAGTACCCAGTAATTAGAATGCTCTTCCTAGCTCCCATAAGCATTTCTCTTACGGTAACCTTTGTCGGTTTTGTTTTCAACGCAAAAGAAGGTGGCGCTGTAACAACTAATTCAGCGCTATCATCGTTACTTTGGGCAGTCGCTGAAACCATAGCAAGAATTTCATGAGCTTCTTTTTCAGAAAGAGATGGATATCTCTTTTGAATGGCTCTAATAGACTCATTTCCACCAGATATAGCATCTGTGAGAATTTTGTTTAACAAAATATCTAAGCTTATACTTCCAGTTGACATAGTTCTTCCACCAAAGTTTTAAAATAAGACTGATTTTCTCTTCCGTCAATAGGCACAATTAGTCCGCGATCCAACATGCGATTTCCATTCTCGCAAGCTGTTTCTGAGATCATACAGCAGGAATGGCACGCCGCGCCATTTGAATTATTACCAGCAGGCACATTGTTAAGGCATTCCGGATCATTTGTGCAAACCAGTGCTTCCTGGAAAGCGTCTTTCATCAAAACAATAAGCTGATCAATATTTCCTAATTCTACAAGTCCACCAAGTGAGCCTTCTTTATCGGCACTTCCGGTATAGAGCAACACGCCAGACATATCATCCCCAAAATAAATACGCTCACGAATAGCGGATGAAGAGTACCCCGAGGACATTGACATCTGCTTAATCAACAACCGAAAGTGGGCCACCCTGAGGTGCACCCGTGATAGTCGCTTTTTCCAGTCCTTTTTCCATTACTCCTGCTTTCAGATATTTCCGAATCAGATTTAATGTGGTACTATCGTTTACTTGCTCTCTTAGTATCTGAATTAACTTATCGTGATTTACCCTGTCGAAAAACTGTTCAATATCAATATCTACTACCCATTCATAGCCACTGTTCAGATAGCAGAGGGCCTGTCTGATTGCATCATGACAGCTTCTTCCTGGTCTGAATCCATAGCTGTCTTCACTAAATATTTCTTCATAAATATCAGATATTGGCTGAGCAATTGCCTGTTGGATAGTTCTATCCCATGCTGTAGGGATTCCCAACGGACGTTGTTTTCCATTGTCTTTCGGAATGTATACTCTCCGTACTGGCTTCGGCATATAAGTTGTACTATAAATCGTTTCAGTCCTTCGGCTTTTGCCTACTATGACATCATCTGACTCCCTCTCCAAACCTTTTCCGACCATACCTTTCAGTATGTGAGTAGGGTCTCCCGAGGTAAGACACTAATCTTTCATCCCACAACCTCTTGATTTACAACTTCGGTATACGTTTACCATTAGGGCTTCGGTTTGCCTTGCAACCTTACCCACCTAATCGCCTTATCAAGTTTCTGTACGTAGGCTCAAGGATTTTGCTATACCACTTCCTCCATCCATACCATTACTGATACCGACTTGTGGTTCGCTACACTTGGCGGTAAATACCCGTGACTGGACTTGCACCAATATGATTAGTACCATGCTCGGCGCACAAGAAAAAACCGGAGTGAATCATCACCCCGGCTTCAAAAAATATTTACTTGTGCTTGCAACCTCCACGCTTTTTGTAGTCCTCGTCTATACGCTTTTTCCAATCTGCACTCAGCGGAGCACTGCACCGGACAGAGCTGATTGCTTCGCTGACCACTTCATAATTCAACGCGGTTCCTTCACTGTCGCACTGATAGTTGACTGCACGATCTGCACCGATTCCGAACTGGCTTGCAGTCTCTACTGCGTCAATATTGGCACCAAGGAACAAAAACTCCCAACCGTATTTCGCTTTCTGCCGCTCGATCATCTGCTTCACTTTTTCGCTGTTGTACCGGCGGCTGGCATTTTCCATTCCGTCCGTAGTGATTACGAACATGGTATGTTCCGGCACGTCCTCCGGCCTTGCGTACTTATGAACATTTCCAATGTGATGAATCGCACCGCCGATGGCATCTAAGAGTGCTGTGCATCCGCGAACCGTGTAGTCACGGTCAGTCATCGGTCGGATATCCTTTACATTTACACGGTCGTGCAGGACTTCGCTCACATTGTCAAACAGCACCGTTGAGATCAGTGCTTCGCCCTCTGCTTTTTTCTGCTGCTCAATCATGGAATTGAATCCGCCGATGGTATCCCGTTCCAATCCGCTCATGGAACCGCTGCGGTCTAAGATAAAAACGATCTCTGTTAAATTTTTTCTCATATGCTTGTCCTCCCAAAAGATTATGGCTGCTCGGTTTCGTACCTTACAGCCATAATATAGCGATTTTCTTTTGTGAAGTGGTCGCATAGAAAACGACATTTCTTTGTCCTTATGCCCCGATCAGGCTCTGGTCAAAAGCAAACAATGCCTCGTTGATTTCATACACATTGTAGTTTCCCCGTTCGACAAAATATTCTACAATGATATCGAATTTGCTCGAATGGGAAAGGGTAAATCCTGCCTTGCCGAGCATCTCCTGCATCTGGGCAAGCGGCAACTCCAAAGCGAGAGCAAATGCCAGCACTGTTGGTTTGGATGGCTTATAGAATTTATCAGAGCGAATTTTGGAAAAGAGCTTCCGGTCAATGTTTGCCTTCTTGTAGCACTGAACATCCGTCATGCCGCTTTCGTCAATCTTCCGCAGCAGCATTTCCGAAAAGCTCTCATCAATCTGCCCCAGTGCCTCCTCCAGAGATTGACTGCTGCAAGATTTACAGATTGCTTCGGACGGCAGCGGGGCAGATGCAGCTTCAAAGCAGGATTCCTCTGACAACGCTTCAAGCCGCCGTCTCTGTTCTACTCGACTGTCGGTATGTTCATCCACATACCAGTCATCTATGTACGCCGCGATATCAGCAAACAGTTTTCCGCTAATCTGATATGCCTTCTTATCAAAGATAACGATGTAGACCATCATCTCATTTTCCAGCAAGAATGCACTGATGGTATCGACTGCAACCTTCAGAGCCTGGTCTTTTGGATAGCCATAGATGCCGGAGGAAATCAGCGGAAAAGCCACCGCCTGACAGCCATTTTCTTTTGCCAGGTTCAAAGATGTCCGATAACAGGATTCCAGAAGCTGTTGTTCCTGATGCTTGCCATCTCGCCAGCGCGGGCCGACTGCATGAATCACATATTTGCAGGGCAGGCGATATCCCTTTGTGATTTTTGCGCTGCCAGTCTCGCAGCCATGCAGCGTACTGCATTCTGCAAGCAGTTCCGGTCCGGCGGCACGATGAATGCAGCCGTCCACACCACCGCCGCCCAAAAGAGAAGTGTTGGCAGCATTGACGATTGCGTCAACGCGCATTTTTGTAATATCGTTTCTGATAATCTGTAACGGCATGAAGCATACCTCCCAGTCGTCCGATCAGAGTCCTTGTCTGATCAAATATCTATTAAAGTGTCTCATACATTGCTTTCAATTTTTTTCGGCGCTACACCGTTCCTGCAAATACACTGCCATAAAGGGCAAATATATTTGCTTCCCGTCCATATTGTTCTATGCTATAATACTATTGTTGTCCAACCGAAACCCGGCAACGGGAGGAGGTGAACCTCATGGAATTTATTATTTCTTTCTTTGTCTCCTGCATGGCTGGTGTAGCCTGCCACTACATCATCAAATGGTTAGACGGCGACAAGTAAGGACAGCACTGACCTAGTGGTTTCTTGTCCACTATAAAAAATAAGAAGAAGCCCTCAGTATTCGCGGTACTGGGGGCTTCATTCTTTTTGTCCTCATGGACTTATTATTTCTTTTGCCTACTGGCATTATATCATACGCAATTTTTCTTTGCAATATACTCAATATATTTTTTAAGGTGTTTTGTGCGCTACGTGTGTTCTACACTTCAAAATCGCCCACTTTTTTAGAAAATTCAAGAACTTTCAGGCATAAAAAAACCCCGGAAAATCAAAGATTTCCGAGGTTTTGATAAATTTCCGTATTCGATTGGAATTATCGCTTGCTGAACTGCGGAGCGCGACGAGCTGCTTTGAGACCGTATTGCGCGAGTTTTTGAGCTGTTTTTCCTTGATATTCCGGGCTTTTCCGGCTTTCTGCTTCTCGGTTATCCGGTATGCGGACCATAAAAAATCGCCTTTTTTCATTCAGCGATAGCCTGATGAAACGCACCATTTACTACCCCAAACAACTCCTCTGGTTTATTGTACTTCACTTTTGCATAGATGTCCATAGTTGTTTTGCTGTTTTCGTGTCCGGCAAGGTATTGTACTGTTTTTGGATCAACGCCCGCATAGAGAAGATTGGTGATGTAAGTGTGCCGCAGCTGATGAGGTGTCACATCAAAGTCCAGCGTATATTTGATTTGGGGTTGATTCTTCTGGGTCATACCCAGCGTTGGAGTAACCGTATATTTGATACTCTCCCCATTTACATACTTATAATAGTTCCGGGGCTTAGTGGAGCGGACAACGACATACTGCCACACTCTTTGGAACTGCGAGGCAGCCAGTGGCTCTCCTTTGCTGTCAGCGATCACATAATCTGATATGGAATTTTCTTTCGTTTCTCTCAGACAATCCACCAAACACTTCGGTATCGGAATATCCCTTTTTGCCGCCGGAGTCTTTAGCACCGTAGAAACCACGGGTCTGTTATGCTCTGTACGCCATGCCCGCCTCACCGATAGATAAGGTGTATCCTCGTCCAGAAATACACAATCCCATTGCAGTGCAAGAATTTCTTCCCGACGCAGACCGGAATACAAACCGAGCATAATAAACAAATATGGAGGAAGCCCCTTGACTGTATCCAAAAGCACGGCTACCTGCTGATCTGTCAATGCCTCCTTCTTTTTTGTCGGTTTTCCGCCTTTACCGGATATTCCCGTACAGGGATTGTGTTCAAGAATTTGGTTTCTCTCTGCCGCATAAAAAATGCACTTGAGCAGCATATTGACCTTATTGTATAAACCTTCCGATTTCTTTGACAATGGAACAAGAGCCAGCCGAATATCGTCAGCAGTCACTTCTTCCATATACATCTCTCCCAGAGGTTTGATGATATAGTTTGTCATATCCCTCGTATAACCTCTGAGTGTAGACGCAGACACCTTTGCCGACTGCATCAGCAGCCACTTCTCTCCATACTCAGCTACTGTCGGGTGCTGCCGGTGAAAGATAATTTCTTCCACCTGCTTCCGAGCCTCTAACTGCTTCTCATACAATTCTTCACAAGTAGCGGCATACAAACTCAACTCTTTGCCATCTGCATCCGTAATCCTGGTTCTGTAATACTGGATTCCTTTCAATGTAATGGTTCCATACTTCGGGATCTGTGTTTTCTTTTTTGCCATCTTTGATCGTCCTTTCTTGATAATGTGTAGTCTCCGTATCTACACTCTCTTTTTATCAGAAAGCCTCGATTTAATCAAAGATACGGCTGATGTAAAACAAAGAGCGAGACATCCTTGCCTCGCTCCTGCTTTACTTACTATTTTATTATTACTGTGCTGCGTCCCAGCTTGCAAACGCGCAACTCATTGATCTGACCAGCTCATCTGGTCTGTTGTACTTAACCTTTGCATAAATGTCCATGGTAATCTTGCTGCTTTCATGGCCTGCCAGGTATTGAACCGTTTTGGGATCTACCGATGCATGAATGAGATTGGTAATGTAAGTATGCCGCAGCTGATGGGGTGTTACTTCAAAGTCCAGACTGTAAACCACTTTTCCGTTATGAGCAGCCTTTTCTCCCAAGACAGGTGTGACAGTATGCTTTACTCTTTTTCCATCTTCATACCGATAATAGCTCCGCTCCTTGACCGTCCTCGTAACAATATACTGCCAAAGTCGCTTAAACTGCGTGTAGGACAGCGGTTCGCCGTCCCGGTTTGAAACCACATACTCCGAAGTCGATGTTTCCTTTGCTGCTTTCAAACACTCAGCCAAGCAAACAGGAAGAGGGATATTTCTCTCCGCAGCCTTGGTTTTCAATTCGTCTGAGATTACCGGTCTGTTGTGTTCTGTGTGCCATGCCCGCCTTACCGTCAGATATGGAGTATCCGTATCCAGATATACTGAATCCCATTGCAGAGCAAGAATTTCTTCCCGGCGCAGCCCTGCATATAAACCAATCATGACAAAGACATAAGGCGGCAAATCTCGGATAGCATCCAAAAGGCGTGCTGCCTGTTCATCTGTCAAAGCCTGACGATCCTCTTGTGGAACACCGCCACCTTTTGTCGTGAGATAAATCGTCGGGTTATGGTCAATGATCCTGCTTTCCATTGCCGCGCGAAAGATAGATTTGTAAAGGATTACCACAGATTTATAAACCGATGCAGATTTCTTGGAAACCGGAACAAGAGCAAGCTGAATATCATCCAGGCTAACCTCACCCATCCGTTTATCTCCCAATTCCGCTATAATATGCCGCCTGACCTTTGAGGTGTAATCCGTCAAAGTAGTAGCTCGTACATGAACCGACTGCATCAGCAGCCACTTTTCACAATACTCTGCAACTGTGGGCGTTTTCCGATGAAAAGTGGCATTCTCAATCTGTTCCAACGCAAGCGTTTCTTTGTTGTATAGTTCTTCAGGTGTTTTTGCGTAGATAGCTACGAGCTTACCATTCGTGTCTTTGATTCTGGTCCTATAATATAGGACACCTCTTTTCATAACTGTGCCATATTGAGGAAGCATTATTTTCCTATTTGCCAATTCCTCCACCTCCTAAGAATATACTCCAGCGCTGTATCTATGTTTTATCAGACCATTATGATTTCGACAAGGATACGGACCGGCTCACACTCCAGCTCTGCGAGGTTTACGATAAGTTGCGTTCTTTTCTGCTGGCTTTGCTCTGTGGGTGCATTTTGCGATATACTCCTGAAGGCCCGCTGAGGTAAAGTACACACAGCCATTCTGCACATATTGCACATAAGAAATAAGACCATTGTTACGGGCCGCGTCCAGCGTTGCAATGCTGATACCCAAAATTTCTGCTGCTTCTTTTCGCGTAATAAGTTTTTCCATAAAGCATATTTCCTCCAATCCGTCAAGTTTGTCATCGTGTTTGTTCAAAATCACATGAATACGCTGGCAGCCGAAACCACCAGCGCATGGTATCTGATTTTGAACAGAAAGCGGCAAACGCTTCCTATTTATATTTCTCAGCTTTCGTCACATTTGCCACGCCCCCTGACGATGGGAACACAACAGGTCTCCGCTGGCGCGGATGTCATAACTCCGCAGCATCGTTCGTATCGTGTGCCGCAGGGTTCCCCCCAAGTCTTTGGCGGGCCGTGAGGAAGTATCTTTAAGCCCCCATGTAGTCATCGCGCCAAATCTGCCACCATTCTTTTATGAAATCGTAGATCGCTCCGAAGCAGTGCTTTCATCACCTCCCTGACTGCTCCATCCTCGCGGCGTTTCATATTCGCTCGTACATGGGTTATGTACCTGTTGTGCTGTCTATTCGATTGTCAATGTGCAGATGAAGGAGGAAAACTTGTCCTTCTTATTAACACTGACAAAAAAGGCAAAAAACAGGCGCATCAAACGAAACTTTATCAAAAATATTTTCCGAGCTGCTTTAAGCCGCGCCGGATACTGTCTCGGACACGGCTTGGGTCTACACCTTCTACCCCGGCAATTTCATTTACCGTCATTCCCAGGTAATATCGGGCATAAATCCTCTTTGCCTGTTTTTCCGGTAAATTCATCACAGCAGAATAGACCTGCTCCTGAAGCTGTTTTTCCTCCAGAAGCATCTCCGGTGTTTTCGGCTTCAACAGCACCGCATTTTCAATGCCATTCTCGCAATCCAGAGAATACTGTGCTTTATAACGATACATCTTTCGCTCATACGCAGCCTCCGCACGTTCAGCTGCTCGAATAGTCTCCATTACTTCCTCTGTCACATCTACAAAAAAGTCTGTTGTATAAACATCAGGATAAAGTTCCCGAAGGTTAATTTTCTTCATTATGTACCTCCATTTCGATTCACGGGTGATTGACGAGTGAATCGAATGGAGGTGGGGAACGACACCGGTATACAGCCGGATTATCTCCGAAAAAAAGGCAACAAAAAACGCCAGATTCCCGCAATGGGAAACTGGCGCACCAAGAACAGTCATTATTATGCTGAATCACATGGAACGATAATGCCGATGCAATGCTATACTTGCCCGGAGGAGGGGCAATGCTTTTTTTAATTGATGTAGATCATGGGAGCTTTGAAAAAGCAAAAGAGACACGGCAAATTAACCTCCAAGCGGCTACCGTGTCCCTGCAAGTCGTCATTAGTTTGTGTAAACGCAAAGAAACGGCGGCTCTGAAATTGTCCTTCAAAACCGCCGATTGAGTTCAAACCTTAAAATAGCGCACGAAATTATCTGCCCCAGTCAACGGTTTTTTTCTTTCCCCGGACGGGGCAGATAACTTATTATGCAGAGCGGAGCCGATGTGCGCTAATCGGTTCCTTGTACTTTCTCCTTCAGCTTTCGGAAAGATGTATCACTGATGGCGTGTTCAATCCGGCAGGCGTCTTGTTCCGCTGTTTCCTGATCGACGCCAGCAGCGATAAACTGCTCCATAAAAAACAAATGGCGTTCATAGATTTTCTCGGCAATCTCCCGACCTATGACGGTCAGATGAAGGAACCCATCATCCACGGTCAGAAAACCTCCATTTTTCAAAACGCCTACCGCATGGCTGATACTCGGTTTGCTAAAGCCCATGTGCCGGGCAAGGTCAATGGAGCGGACCATGCCCATTTTCTTTTGTAGAACAAGGATAGCCTCCAGATAATCCTCCCCAGACGCATGAATCTTCATCAGTTCCTCCTTTATGCTTATTGTTGAATCCTCCAGCCCTCAGCCTGTTCCCGAATCTTAATAAATTCCTGATAGGTTCCCCTTTGAGCCAGCAATTCCTTATGGGTTCCTTTCTGCACGACGGTTCCACCATCAATGACAAGAATTTGATCCGCATTTTCAATCGTCGCCAGTCTATGGGCAATCGTTATGATTGTTTTACCATGTGTCAGTGCGGAAATAGCCTCTTGAATCAAATGCTCATTCTCTGGGTCAATGCTGGCCGTGGCCTCGTCCAAAATGACAATCGGCGCATCTTTCAGCATGGCTCTGGCAATCGAAATCCGCTGCTTTTCACCGCCGGAAAGAGAAGAACCGCCCTCCCCAATGACGGTATCATATCCATCTGGCAAGGCCATAATAAAGTCATGGCAGCGCGCTTCTTTTGCAGCGGCAATCATCTGTTCCTCCGAAGCGTCCGGGCTGCCGAATTTGATATTGTTACGGATTGTATCCCGGAACAGATATACATTCTGGAACACCATACTGATATTTTTTAGTAAGCTGTCACAGGTAAATTCTCGAATATCTGTTTCTCCTAAAGTGATTTTTCCGGCGTCAACATCATAAAAGCGTGCAATCAGGCTGCACAGGGTAGACTTGCCGCTCCCGGAGGGACCTACAATCGCTGTTGTGGTATTCTGCGGAATCGTGAAATTCACATCATGCAATACAGTCCGTTTATCGTAACCAAAGGATACATCCTGAAAAGTAATGTCATACGAGGTCGGTGTAATATCTTTTCCGTCCTGGTCGATATATTCTGCATTTTCCAGAGCTTCCAGCTTATTCATAGCGGAATCTATAAGACCCAACATGTGAGCCGCGTCGTTAATGTTTTCCACACTTCCAAAGATTACGAAAGAAAACAGAACAAACATCAGGAAATAAGCAAGACTCATTTGCCCGTTAAGTGTCTGCCATGCACAGATAAACACAATCCCCATAGATGCCAGTTTTAAGGAGAACAGATGCAAGCAGTTAAATGGCGTATAGCCTTTTTCTACTTTGATATGAATATTTTTCAAATCCGTATTTGCCTTGCGGAAACTTTCGATAGAAGCCCCTTCCTGTCCGAACGATTTAACGATGGACAGCCCGCGGATATATTCAATCGCAGAGCCAGACATATCCTCCATGGCCTGGTGCGTGATAGCAGCGGTCTTTTCACTATGCCTGCTGATACCATGTAAGGCCAATGAGGAAAAGGCAACGCCGACAACAGAAATCACTGCTGCGGCTGGACTCAGGAAAAGGAAACACAGGAGAATTGCAATAAACTTTGCATATCCGTTGATGATGATGTCAACCATCTTCATTCCCTGCAATTCGAGTGTGGATAGCTCCGTGGTAACACCTGTCAGAATATCGCCCACGCTGTTTTTGGAAAAATATCCCAGAGGAACCCTTTTCAGCACATCGCCTAAATGGATTCGCTGCCCTGCGGCTACTTCATAACCAATGCTTTCCTGCAACACCGCCCGCAAATAAGAGAGTAGAAAGTTAAGCGCAATCGAGCCAACAATAATCCAAAGCATCTGCCAGATCAGGGAGGATTCTATTGTGTTGCCTGCCCAATAAGCTGCGATGGCTTTATCAAGGGCATAAGCGGCAGCCATTGTAGGGATCGCCGTAGACAGGCTGCTGAAAAAGGAAAAAACAGAGCCAAGATAGAGGTGTCCCTTATATTTCCCCGCCCATTTAATGATCCGTTTCATAGACTTAAACATGAGCGGCCACCTCCTTCTTTTCACTCACAGACCAATTCTTCGCCCCGATGTGGGCTTTCCACATATCCGCATAAAGCGGACACCGCTTCAACAATTCTTCCTGCTTTCCGCAATCCACAATCCGGCCTTTTTTCAACACGACAATCTGATCTGCGTTCTGAATGGTGGAAAGGCGGTGGGCGATCACAAGAAGAGTTTTACCCTTTGATAACGCCATGATAGATTTCTGAATTTTATCTTCGTTCTGCGGGTCAGTAAATGCTGTCGCTTCATCCAAAATAACAATCGGAGCATTTTTGAGGATCGCCCTCGCAATCGCAATTCGCTGTTTTTCGCCGCCGGACAGCCTCTTTCCGGCATCACCGGCAGGGGTATCATATCCTTTGTCCAAACGCACAATAAATTCATCACAGCAGGCCGCTTTCGCCGCCGCATATACTTCTTCATCTGTGGCGTTTGGATTTCCAAGACGGATATTTTCTTTCAGGGAGCAATTAAACAGGAAGTTATCCTGCGTCACAAAACTGACCAGTTCGGAAAGCTGGCGTATAGACAACTCTTTGATATTCTTCCCCCCAATGGTAATGTTGCCGCCTGTCACGTCCCAAAACCTTGCAATCAGACGGGCAATCGTTGATTTACCGCCGCCAGACGGTCCTACAAGTGCCGTAAAACTTCCCTCTGGCAATTCCAAGTTCACATCATGCAGTACTTCATTTTGCTCGGAGCCGTCATAGGAAAAGGTTACATGCTCCAACACAATATCATTGCGGGGTATGGATACGATTTTCCCTGAATCCGGCAGCACAGGCAGGTTCAAAAGTTCATTTGCCGCCTCTACTGCATATTCCATAGACTTTGCTTCGTTAATGAAAGTGGTTGCTTTCATCAACGGCCCAACAATGCTGAGGGAAAGAATAATCCCCATTGCAAGCTCTGCGGGGGAAATACTTCCATTCTGTACCAGCAGAAGGCCGACAGGAAGAACCCCCAGTAGCGTTGTGGGCATAATCGCCATCATCAGGTTCATCGTTTTCCATGTGCTCTTAAACCATGCCAGGGTAAACTCTTTGAACGACTGGACAGCATTAACAAATTTTTCATAGGAGCTTGTGCTTTGATTAAAAGCCTTTACAACCTCGATGCCTTCCACATACTCAATAATAATACTGTTGACATGGTTATTTGCCTCCATATAAGCGGCGTACTGACTGTTATAATTCCTCATAAGGAAAAACATAGGAATCATGGCCAGCACCGGAGCAATCAGAACCGCCAATCCCATGCGCCAGTCAATGACCATCATCCAGGTAAAAATTGCAACAGGGAGTAGGAGGTTAGAAGTCAATTCCGGGATCATGTGTGCCAAAGGCGGCTCTAAATCCTCCACCTTATCCATGATGATATTTTTCAGATAGCCGATTCGCCGCCCCATCACTTCGCCGAGAGGCGCTTTCATCAGCCGGTCCGCAATTTTAAGCCGGATTCCTTCCAAAATGGTATAGGCTGAAATATGCGCCATGATCGTAGAGATTCCATGGCAGGCAACCCGCAGCAGGTAGCCCACTGCTCCAACCAGACACCAAATCAGAATGCCATTCAGGGTCACATTCTGATTGATAAATGCCAGCAGGATTTCATATACAGCCCAAAAAGGAATAAACCCTCCTGCAACGCTCAGAATGGCGCAGAATACCGAAAGAGCCATTTTCCCCTTGCATGGTGCGGCGAAGGAAAACAGAATTTTCACCCAATTATCTTTTTGCTGCTTCATTACAATCACCTTCCTTCTTTTTAGTCAGCAAAGAAAAAAGGATGGGTAGTCTTTGCTAACCATCCTCATTGTAGCAGTATTCAATTCTTCTTTCCTCTCCAAAACGGCATTTATGCACCGTTTAGAAAAAAGATTTTCGATATTCCATCGGCGTCTGCCCTATCACCTGCCGGAAAGCTGTTGCAAATTTACTGGGGCTTTCATATCCCACAACTCCTGCAATTTCCGCAATCCCTTTTTTGGAATCCTGTCGGAGCATTGTGGCAGCAACGTTCATCCGATAACGGCGAATATAGGAATACATGGAATCTCCGTATATTTCCTTAAAGCAGGTTTTCATCCCCGTCAATGAAATCTGGAATCGTTCAGCTAATTCATCCATCGTGTAATGCTCCTGCAAATTTGCCGTAATAAGATCATGGATCGCTTTGATTTTTTCTACCTGCCCTTTATAGAAATAAGGGCGATCTTCTTTGGAATCAGAAAACTGCAAAGCGTCCAGATATAAAAGCAGCTCCAGGGCTTTTACTTTATAGTAGTCACCTTTGATCTGCTGCGGGACAAAGTAAAGCTCTGAAAAAATATGTTCAATTCCTGGCTCATTATGAATCACAAACGGTTTCTTGTCATTGCAATATTTTTTTTGAAGCTCGTACAAATCAACAGAAAATCCGCCAAAAAAGTCTTTCAGCGCCGGCACAGCAATGTCCAAATCAAATCCCAGGGTCACCCCATGATAGTGGCAGAGTGGAAAGCAGAACCGTCCCGAATGGGAACGCCGGTCATCCACACGCATCTCATGCTCTTGCAAATAGCTATACGCATTATTGTCAATCTCGCTTTCGATCCGTCCCTCCCTGCAATGGTCTATATAGAGAAGCGAACTGTCCGTACTACTCTGAAAGTAGGAGGTACATTCTTTCAGGTGCATATCGCTATACATCACAAAAGCGCCATCAAAAATTTTGTGGGCTGTCATGGTTCCCTCGCCGCTCTCGTCAAAAAGCTGCAGGACAACGCAATCCTCAGTTTCAATGACATTTTTAACATTTGAGCCGCAGTTTATTTTACCATCAAACAGTTTGATTTCCGCCGCCTCCTTCCATCATAAAGAAATTAAATAACCGTTCCCGTCCTTCCGTATCCTGGAGGAAATAGTTTTCTTCCAATCTGCCGTTTTCCAGATGGATCACATAATTGCAGCACCTGAGTATAAATTCAGGATCATGGGTCACAATCACAATGGTTTTTCCTGAATCGGCAAGTCCTTTGACCGAATCGGCCACCTGCCTCATGTGAAAGAGATCAAGGCCGCTGGTAGGTTCGTCAAATAGTATAACCGGACGTTCAGAGGCAATCGCAGAAGCAATCGCCACACGTTGTTTTTGCCCTCCCGAAAGCCCCATCGGATGGCAGGCTTTGTACGGGAGTAAATCCATTTCTGTCAAGATAGCCTCTGCCTTTGCCACATTTTCAGGCGATTCATCGGAATCTTTCCCCGGCATACTTAACAGGACTTCCTCTAAAACGCTCTCCGTAAAAAGCTGATGATTTACATCCTGCATGACCATATAGCATAGCTTCAGCCGCTGTTTGCTTGAATAGGAAGTACCATCTTTTTCGAGGATACCTTTACATCTTTTTTCCAATCCGCATAAGCAACGGGATAGTGTCGTTTTTCCGGCTCCATTGTGCCCGATGACCGCCGTTACATTTCCGGCAGGAAGCTCTATATTTTCCAGAGAAAGCGTTTCCGGCTGTTTCTTGTATGCGAAATGGAAGTGGTTCAGTTTCCATATCCCCTGCCCTGAATGTAGACTGGCAGGCTCAATGTCTGCAAACTCACCCAGGCCAAGAGGCCGTAATCCCATTTTAGCTTTTTCCGCCGCCGGAATCAACTGAAATTCCGGCAAAGTATAATCCCCTTGTATTTCCCCGTCGCTTAAATATATGATCCTGTCTGCCAGATCATAAAGATAGTAGAGCCGGTGCTCCGCAATAATAATTGTTTTGCCCTGTGACTTCAATATTTTTAACAGTTTCCGAAAATCAGCGATGGAATAGGCGTCAAGGTTGGAAGATGGCTCGTCCAAAACAAATACATCCGGTTCCACAGCGGCGGCAGATCCACAGGCGATTTTTTGCTTTTCCCCACCGGAAAGGGAGAAAACACTTCTGTCCAGCAGATTTGTAAGGTTCAACTGCTCTGAGACCAGCTTTACCCGCTTTCGGATTTCTGCTTCTTCCAATCCATGGTTTTCACATCCAAAGGCAATTTCGCTGGTCGTATCCACATTAAAAAATTGAGAACGTGGATTCTGAAAAACAGAACCCACTTTTTTTGATATATCAAACAGGGAAAGCCCGCTCATATCTTCTCCATCAAGCATGACAGTGCCTTCCAGCTTTCCATCGTAATAATGAGGAATCAGTCCGTTAAACAGCCGTGTCAGTGTGGTTTTACCGCAGCCCGATGTTCCGCAGAGCAGTACAAAATCCCCGTCGTTAATAGACAGGTCAATATTTCTTAATGTTCCGTGTCCTTTCCTGTCCCCAATGTCAGTTTCATTTGGAGGGTAGGAAAAAGAAACTTTTTTACATTCGATCATAGGCCTACCTCCCTGTAATCATCGTGACAATAGGAATTGCAAAAGCCACCACACATAGCAGCAGGAAAAAAACATCCTGCACATGAAAGCCGATTTCGCAGATGTTTGTCCTCTTGACCGGACCGCCCAATCCTCTTGTCAGGGCTGCCGCATTTAATTCTTCCCCGATCTTGACGGAACACATGATAACAGGGACAAGCCTGTATTCCAGCATTGCACTGGCTTTGCCCCCGCCAAAACGGATTCCTCTCATTTTCATAGCGTCCCCTATGGCATTATATTCTTCTACAACCGTAGGGAAAAATCGGAATATCACGGACATAGGAATGATGATCTGCTCCGGTAAATGCAGCTTCTTCATAGAGGCAACAAACTCGCTGACCGTCGTTGTCCTGACCGTGATGTATCCCATCATAATCCCCGGCACAAACCGCATAAAGAAACCGCAGATTGCAACAACAAGAAAGTTAGGAAGGCCGGACAGGTGGGGGAGCGCCCATAGTTGCAATATATAGCTGCCGCCATATAAAACAAAATAGATAACCGATCCCTTCCACGATTTTCCCGTGAGCAGCAGGATCAATGGAACAGCAGCCAAAATAGGAGCAAACTGTTTAGAAGCAGCCCCACCTCCGCCGCTCAAGACAAAGAGGGCAATCGTGATAAGCAATGCCAACTTTGTCCGAGGGTCTAACGACAGGCCGGTTTCCTTTTTTTTGCTTGCTAACAATTCACGGCGCATTATGCAATACCCGCACGCTTAAAGTGCTTTTTGAAAATTTTCTGGCCGATCACCCCGCCGATCACGCCGCAAACGAACCCGGCAATCAAAAGAAGGGGGAGCGTATATGCCGAGATATAGCTCATAATGGAATCTGCATACTCTTGTCCATAACCGCTGATTAGCTGCTGATAGTAGCTGTCCCGTGTTGCAACAATGGGGATGTAGTTTCCGATGATCCACATAGAAAAAACACCATGCGATATGATTCCTTTTTTTGCACTCTTATAATCGCCGGATTTCAAAACAAGATCAGCCAGGACACCGAACACGGCACCGGTAATAATGCTCCAATACCCCATGCCGGTCAGCAACATTAAAATACCGCAGATCAGTCCTGTCAGCGATACCATTCCAAACTTCTGGACTTTAGAATAATACAGCATCATTACGATTCCGCCAATCAGCGGAACCAGCACGATCAGAAGCGGAAGAAAAATAGGGATAAATCCCAGCATGGCAATCGCCATCATCACCACAAAATAGATCGCAGTGAAGATTCCAACATTGATAAGGTCTTTTCCTTGTAGTTTATTCATTATTTGGTCCTCCTGTTTGCTTTTGTGTTAGCATGAACTAACCGCATTTCAGTATAGCAGATATGTCTGTATGTTTCTTCTCCAAAAAGGCATTTTCGCTCCAAATAGACAATTACTTTGCTTTTGCTATCTTTACGGGGAGTGATTGCCTGCGTGTGTGCGTGAACATAGAACTATTCAACATTGAACAGAGGCGGTTCTTGCATAATTTGAAATGGAAACAGCCAAAATCTCCGCTCCAAATTGTAGTATTAGTAGAGGGAGAAATAGAAGGTAGGGTTTCGATAGCAAGCACAGCAAGCGAGTACCCGCTTGCGATTTTTCGGATTTTCAGGTCCCTTGCCCGAAAATGAAAAATGTTTGTTGGGATAATCTCAAACTCTTATGAAGAATGGAGGCAGCGCATGGCGAACCGGAAACGGAATATCCAGATGAATTTTTATGTCACAGAGAATAAAAAACGGCTCATAGATGAGCAGATAAAACTGCTAGCCTCCCTACCGCATTCAATATCATTCTCGTTTGGCAACGAACTAAAAGCTGAAATCTGCAATTCATCCTCATAGTTCAATTAGTAGCCGGAAACGCCATAATCATGGAGCAACCATGTTATCAAAAAGGAATCGGCATAATCAGTCCTGTTCTCAAGCACAATAAGGTTATTCCTTTGTGCAAATCGGAACGATAAAATATATTTGAGGTGAACGATTATGCCGATTGATGATTTAACTGCTTTAGGGCAAAAAATGCGGGAAGCCCGAAAGAATAAAGAACTGACACAACAGGAACTTTCCGATCTAAGCCATGTTTCTGTAAAGCAAATTGCCAATATCGAAAAAGGGAAAATGAACCCGTCCTATTTGATTTTGAGAGCATTGGCAAAGGTCCTGCACATCTCTTTAGATACGCTTATAAATCCAGATGTTTCTCTGGAGGATGAGGGTGTCAATCAGATGAAAATGCTTTATTCCAGCTGTCCGCCAGAAATGCGTGACACCCTGCTGCATCACACCCAAGAAACGGTGAAGGAACTGACAGAGTTATCCGAGAAATTTGAAACGAATTGAGCCAGTGAGTGAAATTTAACGATTCTCTCACTGGTTCTTTTCATTTTCGGAGAAAAGAGGCAAGCAATGCCGGTGTTAATACACACCGACCCGCAGAGAAGAAAATCCCTTTGTGATTTTCCTCTCCGCTTGCTTGTTGAGGGCAGCGCCCCCAAGCCCCTTTGAACACAGAATTTCATTCTGTGGCTACGCGTTCTGCGAACGCTTTTGACCAGGACCAGCTTACCGCTGGCCGTGGTCTTTTTCTTTTTCAACATCCTGTTCTACCTCCATTTTCAGGACCCGATCCACATTGGCCTTTGCCGTTAAAAGTTCTCGCATTTCCTCACGGGAATGCCGATACTCGGCATAGGTCTTTTTCTTTTCTTCCAACAATTTCGCGTACTCTGTCTGCAACTCTTTGACCTTGGGCAGCTTCTTGACGCCCATCTCATCAAAGGCATTCTTAGCAGCCTGGTGGAGCAGAATTTCTTCCTCATGTTCTTCCCTGAATTTCTTAGAGTAACCCGCCTTGCGGTATGCCACATAGACCTCACGGGTCTTGGCATAATTTACGATGTGAGTACGCAGAACAGCGATCTCTGCCATGCGCTTTTCAGCCGCTTTGATCTGCGCCGAAAGTTCATTGTGATGTGCCGTGGCAGCCGCAGCCTTTTCTTCCAAAACCGCATACTCCAGCAGGTTGTGCTCTGACAGGTAATTCATGGTCTGCGCCATCTGCTTGAGGTTGAACACCTTAGCCCATCGAGCATAGCCAGCGCCTTTTCCAGCCTGCAATTTTGCCTGAATGTCCACCAGCAGATTGATCTTTGGCGGCTCTGCCTGTGTGACTGTTTTCTTTCGCGGGATATGTGCTTTCTTCCCGGAGAGAACTGCCCGCAAATCTTCCAATCCATATCCTTCGCCCAGACTGTCCATGCGGGCGGCTTTCTCCCAACCAGAGAGCTTCAGTCGATACGATTTTCCGCGCTTTGATACCTCACAGCCGGACTCTTGCAGCAGCTTCAGCAGCTCCTCAAAATTAGCAGGACTTTGTGATAATGCGTTGTCAATCGCCACACGAAGCAGCTTTCGGTGAGAGGGCTTTGCCTGATCTCCCATCCATTTGTTATAGCTCTTTCCATGAGGGTTCGGATTCTCTACAATGGACAGTCCGTTTTCAATGCAGATGGTATCACTTAACCTGCGAACCGCCTTGGTACTGCCCCAAAAGTTTCGGAATTTCCGGTCATATTCTAAGCTGACCGATGACCAGATAATGTGATTATGAATGTGCGACTTGTCTATGTGAGTGCAGACCACAAAGGCATGGTTGCCTTTAGTAAATCGCTTGGCAAATTCCACACCCAGCCGGTTAGCTTCTTCCGGAGTAATCTCGCCGGGGCGGAAGGACTGGCGCACATGATAGGCAATCACATCATCCGCACCGCGCACTCGTCCGGTAGCAACGATATACTGCCTTTTTGCTAAAAGAAACTCCGCATCAACCGTTCTGCTGTCACACGCAAATCCTGCGATGAGCCTTCCATTATCTGTTTTCTGTGGATTTGCTACATAGTCGATGATGTCACTGATCGCCCGACTCTCTGTGCGGCCTTTGCCGACATGAAGTGGCATGATTCTTGTAGTTGCCATAAAAAGCCCTCCTCTCAAAATATTTTCTCTGAACTCTTTGTGCCTATCGTTGAAATAAAGTAAGCGTCCAATAAGAGGGTGTATCGAAATTTCTGGCTGTTGCATGTAAACTATTGATTAGAGTTTTGGGAGTTGACTCTAAAAACTCTAAATCTAATCTAAGGAGCAGGCTTATGG
>NZ_QJHD01000040.1:0-22005 GCF_003184505.1 Blautia sp. BCRC 81119
TAATTATCGTTCATCACGTTTGTAATGGGAACGATGATATTTGAAACGCTGTCGGGGTTCTTGTAGCTGTCCACATTCTCAGCAAGGCTGATAAAGCGAACACCCATTTGAACAAACAGGTTATCGATCAAACTTCCGGCATCGCTATAATTTCGTGCGAAGCGGGACAGGTCTTTTACTATAACGCAGTTGATTTTACCACTCATGACATCCGCCAAGAGCCGTTGAAAATCTTCACGGTTGGCGTCCGTTCCAGTATGACCATCATCCACATATTCCGTGATGCTTTCAAACTCGTCAATGTTGCGTCGGTAAAAATCGTTCAGTAGGTCACGCTGGTTCTTTACGCTGTTGCTATCGTCTTTTCCTTTTTTCAAATCTTCCTTTGAAAGCCGGATATAGATGCCCAGCCGCCAGCGGCGGATTGTGTAAGAGGGAGAGAAACTCTGCTGATACCCTCTGTTTTTTGCTCGTGCCATTGTTCCTCCTTCCCTATCACATTACACTTATATTATAACTCTGTCCGGGGAGGACAACAAGGATGCCTCCACTTCGGGACACTTTGTCTCGAAGAAGCAAAACGAGCTGTAGCCGAAGTTACAGCCCGCTTCTTTGCCGCAGCAGGAAATCCGTCAGCTTATCTTGGAGAGATGGCCCGCTTTCAGCAAATTCAATTTTCACGCCAACACCACCGATGCAAAAGCAGTATGGATTTTTGACAGTCTGCAAAAATCGAGAGATGCGCTCCTTTCGGGAAAGCGCATTGTCAAAGGTCATACCGCTCACATCAGGCAGGGACTCGGCAGCCACCGCGCCAATGTCAACGTTTCTCATTTGTTCAAGTTCCTGTGTAGTTAATTTCACGGTAAACCTCCTTCGCAGATTGATAGAACGCCTCCCGCTGTTTGGTGGGGAAACGCAACAGGCCAGCACCACCGGGATGCTGGCCTGTTGCCTTACTCCACCTTGGGACACTTTGTCTCAAGGTTTATTATAGTTTTTGAATATTAGAGAGCGCCGCACATATTTACTTGGCCTGTCCAAAGACAATCGTTATTTTCTGTGCGGCGCTCTCAACGAAAGTAAAGCGACAAGCCCGGAGGAACAGGCAGCCAACCTGTTCAGCGCCGGATCATGGCCTTGGGATGGCCGGGCCCATTTACAGTGTTGGTGTTGTTCGCTCAATCCCTTTTGGGAAATGTCACCGCGCACCCACCGTTTGGCTCCCCGTACTTACTCAGGGTTGCCGTTATTCCCTTGCGTTAAGAAGAAAACCTCCTCTCATAAACCGAGACATTTTTTCATCAATTCCAAGTGGGTTAAGAAGAAAAAATCAAAAAGTTTTTTTCATGCGTTCAAGGCCACGCTTGATCGACTGGCGAATAGACTCCTCATGTACGCCCTCGGCCTCGGCAATTTCCTTAATCGACTTGCCAAGAATGATATGTGCGTCAATTCTGCGGCCCTGGATCTCCGGCAGAGAATTGAGAGCGTTCCACAGACGAAGAAAGGTTTCCATCCGTTCAAGGAGCTCCTGCGGGGTCGGCTCATGCAGGCAAGCGGAATATTCAATCCCGTCATCGCAGTCCAGAGAATACTGCGCCTTGTGCCGGGAGAGCCGCCGCTGGTAGGCCATTTCATAGCGGGCATCGGCCTTGAATACCTCGGCCACCTCGTCAGAAACTTCGATAAGCTGATCCTGCGTGTACCAATAATAAAAATCTTTCAAATTGATAGTAGTCATCGTAAAATCCTCCATTTCAGTTTGTTCGGGGTTGGTCGGAAACGAAATGGAGCAACGGCGGAGAACGGCACCGCACCTCGGGACACTTTGTCTCGAAGTCTGGAAAGCAAAATGCGCCTGTGCGACACAAGGCCGCACAAGCGCACGAAAAAGTATTATCGGTTATGTACTGTTTAATTTCATGTTCAAAACCGGACTGCTCCGATGGAGGGACTACGCTTTTTTTAGCTGGTGCAAATCATGGATACTACGAAAAAGAGAAAAGGACACGGTAAAATAACCTCCCATCGACTACCGTGTCCCTGCAAGTCGTCATTGGTTTGTGTAAACGCAAAGAAACGGCGGCTCTGATTTCTCAAAACCACCGTTAGGGTAATAACTTAAAATGAGCGCGCAAAATCACCTGCCCCAGCCAGCGGTTTTTTTCTTTCCCCGTAGTCGGGGCAGGTTCATGCGCTATGCAATTATTCTTCTTTAGCTTCTATCAAGCTGATATTTTTTGCTCTGCGTTCCACATAGCAGCATATTTTCCGCCTTTCGCAAGCAATTCTTCATGGGTTCCCGATTCAGCAATCCTGCCATCACCCATTACAAGGATTTGATCAGCGTTTTTGACAATGGAAAGGGTATGAGCAATCATTACCACTGTCTTTTTTTCTTTTAGCAGATTGGCGATGGCCTGCTTTACGGCAAGCTCATTTTCAATGTCAAGAGATGCTGTTGCTTCATCCAAAAGCAGGATGGGGCTATTTTTCAGGATGGCGCGGGCTATTGAAATTCGCTGACGCTCACCGCCAGAGAGAAGATTTCCATTCTCGCCAGTCGGCGTATCGTATCCCTTTTCCATCTTACGGATGAAGCTGTCACAGTTAGCCTCCCGGCAGGCAGCCTCGATTTCCGTGTCCGTAGCATTAGGACGAGCGTGTCGGATATTATCCCGGATGGTATCGTCAAAAAGAAATATGTCCTGGTCTACCATAGAAACTTGCTCCAGTACACGCTCTGCGGCAACATGGTTAATGGGTTTACCGCCAATAGAAATCGTCCCGCCCGTTGCTTCATAATATTTTGCAATCAGGTTCAAAATAGTAGATTTGCCGGAGCCAGAGTCTCCGACAATGGCCGTGAGCTTTTGATCTGGCACCGTAAAGGTGGCGTGTTTTAGTACCGGTTCACCGGGAACATATGCAAAATCTACATTGTCAAATGTGATTTCATGGGTAGCTGTGTGAAGCGGCTCCATGCTGCCAGTTTCCTCCGGCTCATTCATTACACTCAAGATTTTGTTTTTCGAGATCATCAGGTTCTTATAACTGGTAAGGTCTACAAAAATCGAGTTAGCCAGCTTTGCACAGAACAGGGGCAGCATACAAATCAAAAGGTAGTCCACCGTGTTCAGTGTCCCTGCGACCCAGGGTGCATAGGCCAGCAAGATAACCAGCGGGCAGGACAGCCAACTCAAAATACCAAAGACCGCACCAATAGGAAGCACTTTTGATTCGTACACAAAGCTGATCCGGGAAAACTCCCGCATGGCGTTGATAACAGTTTTGTTCTTCATACCGCCTACACCATAAGCTCGGAAAGTCTGAATACCAGAAACATACTCAACAATGCTGCTGACGTTCTCCGCACAAATATCGTTCTTTGCTTTTCCATATTTCCGTACCATGCGGAAAGAAAGCCATAGGCCGGGGATTAAAAGAAGATCGGCTATCAGCAGGATAATTCCTGCCGGAACATAGAGCGTCATAACAAAGACAATCAACATCAATGACAGGGCAAAATTCTTTGCGAAATCTCCGACTTTATGGGTCAGGATTTTTTCGTAGTTGTTTACGTCGCTTGTAATGGTGTTGATATAATCGCCGGTCTGCCCCTGCGTAAAGCGGGACAGTGGGATGCGCTTCAAATGGTCACCCATAAAAAGCCGAATATTCTTACTGACCTCCGCACCGCCAATCTGCGCTTTGGTATAACCGTAGCTGTAAATCAGGATACGGAGAAGAAAAACCACTGCAATAATACCGGTCAGAGCCAGAACGCGGTTCATGTCAAATTGACCCGACCACAAAAACTGCATAACAGAGTAAAGCAGCATAAATAGGCTGCCGGAGAGAAGTCCTTCCAGAACAGTACCGCCAACACCAATATAGAAATTGTGGTTCTTTTTTAATACATCGTGCTCATTCATACTGCTCGCCTCCCTCCAACTGATAAGTGATATTCCGGGCTGTTTCGTAGTCATCCCACGCTTTTCGATAGTAGGCGTTGGTCTTCCGAACTTCCTCATGGGTGCCAACGTTGGTAATTGTATGGTTTTCCACCACAGCCACCCGGTTGCACATTTTCAAAGCACTCAAACGGTG
Organism: Blautia sp. BCRC 81119; assembly: GCF_003184505.1. Classification (NCBI taxonomy): domain Bacteria; kingdom Bacillati; phylum Bacillota; class Clostridia; order Lachnospirales; family Lachnospiraceae; genus Blautia; species Blautia sp. BCRC 81119. The sequence continues at coordinate 4,114 of NZ_QJHD01000040.1, forward strand.
TGCTACTACAATGACTGTTTTGCCTTTGCATAGATTTTGAATAGCTTTATCAATCTCCATCTGATTTTCCGGGTCAGAGGCACTTGTGGCCTCGTCCAAAATCAAGATAGGTGCATTTTTCAGAATTGCGCGGGCAATCGCGATCCGCTGTTTTTCTCCGCCAGAAAAGCGGGAGCCGAAACTGCCCACTTTTGTGTCATATCCATCCGGCAGGGACATGATAAAGTCATCAATCTGTGCCTCTTTTGCGGCAGCCCGCACTTCTTCCAGAGTAGCGTTACTACCCATACGGATATTTTCCAGCACGCTGTCACGGGTGAGGAAGGTCTTTTGAAATACGATAGCTATATTTTTCAGAATGGTATCGTAGTCAAGCTCCTTGACATTTTTGCCGCCAATCAGCACTTCTCCTTCCTGCACATCGTAGAACCGGGAAATCAGTTCAATCACAGTGCTTTTACCGGCACCAGATCGGCCCACAAGAGCCATGCGCTCACCATCATTGATTTTGAGGTTGACACCATGCAGTACATCGGTTTTGCCGTCATAAGAAAATCGGACATTCTGAAGTTCAATATCATGTTTTTGGGGGAAGTCTGTTCCACCCTCATAAATCGGAATATTCAGTATCTCTTTGGTCTTGGTAATAGCGTTCAGTACATTTGCAAAGTTTGTACCCAATTCCTGTAAAGGCCGAATTTCCGTCAGATACATAGAACCGACATAAACAAACAGCAGAAGCGCACTGGCTGTCAGTGAACCTTTCAGGAAAAACATCCCGCCTATCGGAACCATCAGCAGCATTCCACATTCAATGATAACGACAAACGCTGCATACGGAGGCCCCATACGTCGGGAAGTCTCATTCCACATGGCATTTTCCTCATGGATTGCGCCGGAAAATTTCTGGAAGGACTTGCTCCCCATGTTATAGGCTTTAATCAATTTCATTCCGCCGATATATTCGATCATAACAGAATTTAGTGTGGTAATGGATTGGTTGGCCCGTTCCATCAAATCATCGGTATTGCGGAACATCGCCCCCATTACAACTACAGCCAGAACCAGCGGAACAAGAGAAATCAACGCCAGTGGAACATTAACGGTCATCAAATAAATAAAGATGACCACCGGCCCAACCAGATAGCACACAAGGTCAGGAAGATTATGCGCCAGAAATAGTTCCAGTTTTTCAATATCTTCATTCAGAACCGTTTTAATATCCCCTGTGCGCCGTTCATTTAGGGCACCCAAAGGCGCTCTGGCCATGTGTTCCGCCACCATACAGCGCACTTTGAACAGTGCACCATACGCGCCTTTATGGGCAGCCACGCCGGAACATCCGAACAGTACAAAACGCAGGGTGACAGCAGCGGCAATCATTGCCACAGTCTGCACCACAAGTTCTTTTGTGCAGGCATTGTTGAATGTGGCATCCATCAACCTGTAAATCCCAATGTATGGGACAATAATACACAGCCCGCTGCACATGGACAGCAGGATTGCCAGAAACAACCAAAATTTCTGTTCTCCGGCCCAATGGAGCAGCAATGCCATACTGTTTTCTTTTTTCTGCTTCATAGACTACCTCTCCTTTCCATCTGAAACAGAGAAAAGCTCTCTCAATTTCGGGAGGGCCTCCATTATAACTGATACGTCATCGGGCATTTCGCCTTCGTCAAAATGCAAGACACGAGAACAGGTACGGCAGACAAACTCAAAATCATGGGTGACAATGAAAATGACTTTTCCCATATCGGATAATCGCCTGATCAGTCCCGCCACCTGCGTCATACTGTCAAAGTCAAGACCGCTGGTCGGTTCATCAAATACAAGCAAGTCTTTCCCACAAATCATGCTGACAGCCACTGCTACTCGTTGCTTTTGACCGCCGGAAAGCGTGTTTGGATGGCGCTTCCGGTATGGGGCAAGGCCCAATTCCTCCAAAGTTGCATTTACCAGTGTTTGATCTGGATTGCGTATACCAAAGGAACACTCTGCCTCCACACTGTTAGCGAAAAGTTCATAATTCACATCCTGCATAACCATGTAGGAGCGTTTTAGCCTTGCCTTACGCTCAATCGGCTTTCTTTCCCACAAGAATTGTCCATCACAGTCTTTGTGAAGCCCACAGAGAGCGCGGGAAAATGTAGTTTTTCCAGCTCCGTTATGTCCAACTACGCCAATCACTTCGCCCCTTCCGGCGGATAGTCCAATGTCATGCAAAATGGTTTGCTTCTTGTAACGGAGCGTCACATTCCGCAGCTCCAATACAGGGGTAGGCGCAGGCAAGTGGGCTTTTGGTGGGAATACCGCCTGTAGATCAACAGCCCGCAGCCCCATGTGTTCACGGTCAGGTTCAGATAGCTGCCGAAATTCTTCCGGGGTGTATATTCCTTTGATTTCTCCTTTTTCCAGATAAACAATTCGGTCAGCCAACTCCGTCAGGTAGTACAGACGATGTTCCGCTATCAAAATTGTTTTGCCCTGTTTTTTTATCAGCCGCAAATGTTCCTTTAGTTCTTGGATTGAAGTCATATCCAGATTAGATGATGGTTCATCCAGTAGATAAATCTGTGGGTTCATGGCATAAACAGAAGCAAAGGCGATTTTCTGCTTTTCTCCGCCGGACAACTCAAAAATATTCCTGTTCCGTAGCTTTTGAATACGCAAATCTTCAGTTGTCTGCTCTACTCGCTCAGCCAATTTCTTAGGAGGGCGAGCTTCATTTTCAATTCCAAAGGCAATCTCGCTGTCTGTATCAACATTGAAAAACTGCGTCCGTGGATTTTGGAAAACGGAGCCAACCTTAGCGGCAATCTGATACATAGGGATATTGCTGATTTCCTGACCATCTACCAGCACACGGCCATGAAGCTCTCCCTGATAAAACTGAGGGATTAGTCCATTCACCAGCCTTGTAATCGTTGTTTTTCCGCACCCGCTGCGGCCACAGAACAGGACGCATTCTCCGTCCGAAATTTTCAAATTGATGTCATGCAGCCCACCATGTTCCTGCCCCGTATAGGAAAACGATACATTTTCAAACTCAATCAACCAATCACACCTCCCCGCACACATAATTCAAAAATCAGATAAGCTACGGCAACGGCCATGACACCCCAATCGGCAACTCCGCATTTTATCTGGACAAGACAGGTGCGTGGATTGGGATTTTCAATTCCACGAGTGACAGAAGCAACAGAAAGATCATCCGCTGCTTTTGAAGCTGCCATCAACAAAGGCACATAAATACACTCAACCGTCATGCCCGGATGTGCTAAAAAGCCCGCCAGAGAAGGTGAAACATCTCTCATCCGCATAGCGTCCTTGATATATCGCCAGTCCTCTTGAATAGTTGGAATGTACCGCAGCATAACTGCCATAGGAATTACTAACTTTTTGGGTGCGTGGACACGGTTCATAGCAGACAGGAACTCATTGACTTTTGTAGTAGTCAGAACAATCCCAGCCAAGGTTCCGCACGCATAGACCTTATGAAACAATCCTAAAAAGGCAATAAACATTGTCCGCAGCGTGCCTGTCATTTCTGCCATGATCCAAACTGTCAGGACACAGATGACCGCATAAAAGCATACAGCCTTAATGACATATTTCCACTTTCCAAAGAAAGCACCCAATATCGCAATCAGCATAACAAGGACAAATTGATATGCAAGTGAAGGAGCGAACATGGACGATAAAACACACATAAGAATAAGAAAGAGCTTGGCCCGTGGGTCGAGCCAAAGCCCTTTCTTGTGGCGTTTACCGCTCATGCTGTAATACCTGCTTTTTCAAACTGCTTTTTCAGCATTTTGCAGCCTACAAAAGCGCTGATTGCAGATGTAATGATAACAGCAGCGAACATGGCAATCAGGATGCCGGTATTTGCAGTTGCCTGCATGGTGTCGATGTAGCTCTGTTCAGTTCCGTTTCCCAGCATAGTCTGTGCCCAGCCGTTGGGGTCAACAAAGAACACGATATACGAACCAGTGCCGCCGAGAGAGAACAGGATATAAGACAGGCTGTTGAGTTTTTTGCTTTTGTACTGCCCTGCACCAGCAACAAAGTCAGCGACAATCGCCATGATCAGGTAGCCCAATGCAAAAGCCCAGTGCATACCGGTCACGAACCAAATAATACCCATGATAATGCCCATTATAGAAAGGCTCCAACGCTTATGTACTTTTGCAATCAGCAAAAGATAAATGGGGCCAGCAAGCAGCCCACCTCCTGCCGGCATGAAAAAAGTAAGTACAGGATTCGTTGCAAAAAAGACGCCGCCCACCAATACAAAAACAAATAACAGTGCAGTAAAAATACCTGTCGTTACAAGGTCTTTCACTGTCAGACCCCTGTTTATAGAATTTACTTGATTACTCATTTTGACCTCCTACCTTTCGTTGTCTTGACTCAACAAGTGGTTTGTGATATTCTTTGGTTAGATAGTTCTAACCATCCTCTAATACAATACGCATTTATCGAACAACATTCAATGGGTTCCGACGATGTTCGTCCGTTCCTTTCAAAAGTTCGTCCAATCGTTGCAAAAAGGAGGCGGTCTGTTTTATGTCTGAAATTATCGACCAATTTTATACGCCTCTGCTGATTGAACACGGTTTTATCCGTGACCCAGACAATCAGCAATATGGGGCATTAGGTGATTGCTGGAAACTTTCTCCCGAAGTTGGAGAAGGCACCTACTGGACTTATGGACAGAAAGACCTATATGATATTAAAATCCACAACTTTTCCTTCCACGAAGATTTCATGTTGGAATGCTCCCTGCCGGAATGTCTGAGTATCACTCGGTATGACTCTATTTCCGGGGAGGAATTATCTCCATACCGTAGGCTGTCTGCCGGTTGTATCAAAACATTTATTGGCGGCTACGCTCCATACAAGGCTTTGATACATAAAAATATTCCAATCCGTTCGGTTGGAATTGAGATTGCACCGGCATATTATGAAAACTACCTGAAAAAACTGTACCCAGAGGCGCAGATCAATCCTGTGGATGCATTTCGGAAGATCGACCAAACTTCCGACTTTCCAGAAATGTCACGGTTACTCACAGAAATCAAAGACTATCGCGGGGAAGGGATTGCCGCAAAGCTTTTTTATGAGGGTAAAGTTGCAGAAGCTGTTTCAATGGTGGTTGAATATCAGAAGAAACATCCTGATAAACCAGCCCATAAGCTCTCTCAACAGGATATTGAAAATCTTCAAATAGTTGCCGCTTATCTTAGCGACCACTATGCTTTTGATATTCCCCTGGAACGGCTAACACAGATTGCCTGCATGGGAACAACAAAGCTTAAAAGCTGTTTTAAGAAATACTACGACTGCACCATCACAGAGTATGTTCAGCAGAGGCGTATGAGCCAAGCAGAATATCTGCTGGCATACACAGAGTTGACAGTAGGGCAAGTTGCCCAAACAGTAGGTTATTCCACTTCAAGCCGATTTGCAGAATTATTCCGCAAAAGCACTGGATTGTTACCATTAGAGTACAGAAAAAACGCACAACGAAAGTAAAATGAGCGCCAGAGTTTACTCTGGCGCTCATCTGATTTTATGTTGAATTATAAAATGTGGTGAAATTAAATAGTCAGTAGTATGAAATACAAAGTCGTTCAAATAATATCACATGAAATGTAAAATCATATCAGGTGATGTTATGAAGATAGAACGAGATGAAAGACGCTTTGATTTTCACGATATAGGGCTCGCCATCAAGCGTGCAAGAGAAGCCAGCGGCATGACACAGGAACAACTGGCCTATATTGTTGACCGCGCTCCGCGTACCATTATGTATAATGAAAATGATGGTCAGCATCCAAGCTTCAACACCTTTTATCAGATGGTCACAATGTTTGATATATCGGTGGATCAATACTTTTACCCGTCCCAAAATAGCGGGAGCGAGTGCAGAAAGCGGATTGATGCCATGTTGAACGCCTTGGACGAAAGAGAATTGAAAATCGTTGAAGCTACAATCCAAGCGATGAAAGCATCGAAAGAAATGGAGGAAACGTAAAAGAAAGCGTAACCTCCGTTTTTTTGCGTCATGTTGCGGGTTGCGCGTTTTGGCAAGCAATTCGGGTGTGGCCACACTCCGAAATTTTTGCAGGGCGCAGGGCCCGCAAAAATGCTTGTTGGGGAGCTCCCCAAACCCGCTGTACTTCGGGACAAATTGTCCCAAAGTCCCGGTGTGCTGCACCGTAGTCTGCGGCCCGTCACTATCGTTCCTGTGCCTTATTCTCACGCTCGTCCGTTATGCCGAGCAGATGATCAATGTTCGCTTTTATTGCCACGGCCTCCCGCATTTGCCGCTGGGCCTCCCGATATTCTGCATAAAGCTCTTTCTTTTGTCCCGCCAGCTCACGGCGGGATTTTTTTAGTGCTTCAATCTTAGGGAGCTTTGCGCCGTTCAGTATGGTGTTCATGGTATCCTTTGCCGCCCGGTAAGTGGCAAGCTTCGCTTCATGCTGGGTCAGATACTTTTTGCTGTACCGCGCAGCCTTGTACCCATCGAACACCGGGCGGGTCTTGGCATAGTCCACCGTGGCAGCCATCAGCTCCGAGGTTTTGGAAAGGGCCTCCTCCGTTGTGCGGAGCTCGTCAGACAGCTTGTGAAAGTGATCCACAGCAGCCTCGGTGCGGGCCGTCAGCGCCGCATAGTCTGTCAGATGATGCTCTTGCAAATACTGGAGCGCGGCAGCCATCTGTTTTAGGTTGTAGACCTTGGCCCATCGTTCATAGGCCGGGCCTTTGCCCTGGGCCATACGCTCTTGAATGTCGATGATGAGATTAACTCGCCGTGGCGGAACCGTGGGCTCCTCTGGCATCTCAGGGAGTGGACGTTCCCCGGCAATTACTGCCTTGATGTCCTCCGGGTCAAATCCGGCTCCCAGTGTAGAAGCCCGGAGCCGAGTCGGTTTTTCCTGCCCGGGCGCAAGGAATGAGATGACACCGCCGCGTCCCTGTTTCACCGAAAAGCCGGACTCATCCATGAGACGAAGAAAGTCGGCAAAGTCTGTTGGCTTTTTCTCCAAAGCCGCGAGAATAGCCAGCCGTACCCGCTGCTTGGCAGAGGGTGGCTTTTCTCCGATCCACTGTCCATAGTGGAGAAAACGGCCCTTGCTGTGCTGGCACGGATTTTGGATAACAGACAATTCATGTTCGATGCACACGCGGTCAGAGAGCCGCCGCAGGGCAAAGGACGAACCGATGAAATTATGAAATTTCCGGGAGCGATCAAAGGCCGTCGCATTGAAATAAATGTGATTGTGGATATGGGCCTTGTCGGTATGCGTACAGACGAAGAACTGATACTTTCCCTTTGTCCAGCGCATCGCCGTTTCATAACCAATACGGTTTGCTTCTTCCGCCGTAACCTCCCCGGGCAGGAACGCCTGCCGGATCTGAAAGAACAGGGCCCCGCGAGATACGGCCCGGCCTGTCTCTGCATGGTATTGACTTTTTACCAGAAGAAACTCGGCGGGGGCCGTGTTCGGATCGCAGAGATAGGAAGATACGGCTCCCAGCTTTTCCGGGTTCAGGCCATAGGTGAAACGATCCTCCATCGTTTGAATTGCACTTTTTCCCGCCACTGTTTTATAAGGGCGGATATAGGTGGTCGCCGTAGAAATCCCTCCTTCCGGCAAATAGTATTTTTACTTTGGGACACTTTGTCCCAAAGTAGAAAAAGCCGGGGAGCGGTATCAACCACTCCCCGGATGGGTCAAAGCTCTACCAGCGCGGAGAGCTGTTTCAAGAGATCAGACAGAGGCCCCCACAAGGCGGCATAGTCCCGCTGCAAGGCCGCGAGTTCTTCGGGATAAATTGCGCTGTAGGTGTTGGCTTGAATTGCCACTTGGTTCAGATTGTTGGAGCAGCGCCGCTGGAGCGAAACCAGCTCACGAACAGGCGAAAGGTCAACATGAAGCACATACCCACTCAGGGCCATTTTCCGCATATAGGCTCCCATGTTACGGATGCCAGCCTCCGCCATACGTTCTTGAATCAGGGCCTGCTCCTCCTCCGACACCATTACATGAAGATGGATCGGACGGCGGCGTTTCTTTGTCATCGCTCCTCACGCTCCCGGCTGCGGCAAGCGCGGGGCGGCTCCTTTACCTTATCCAGCGGCTTTTCCTGTTCGTCTGCCGGAACGGGGCGCGGCAAATGAAATTCACGGTGCAGGCGCAGCGCCTCCAGTACAGACAATTCCTGTTCACATTTCTTTTTCATATACGCACCTCCTTATCTATCGCCACGGTCAGGCTGCCTACGCTGGGGAGCCGGAGCCTCCGAGCCGCGATCTGCCTCCGCCAACTTTGCCGCATTTTTCATCTGCTCGGCAATCGGACGGGGCCTGTCGGGATTATCAGGCGCAGGACGCAGCTCATAGTCGGATGCCTGTTTTTCTGTCAGGGGGCGGGTATAGGTAAGATAACCCCAAGCTAAGAACGAGCCATTTTCCACCGGGACGCGCTGATCGTAATTGAAAATTTCATCCGGCTTGTTATAGGGCGGCTTCGGGAATGTCCCTATGTCCACAGGCCGCTGGGTCGAATAATACTTGTAAAGACCGGGAGCCTCGGTCTGCCTGATCCCCACGTTATAAATACGCTGATAGTCCTGCACCCGGTCTGCAAAATCCTGCTCCATCGCGGCACGGTCATTTCCATAGTGACCCCATTCGTACTGCCGCTGGCCGTCCTTGTCATCATAGCAGGCCCATGTGACATAGCGGGATGGCGCGGTGGGATGTTCGCCCAATGCAAATCCTCGTCCATTTTCCAGCATGACCGCCTTCAAAATGGAGTAGCCTTGATTTTTGTCCATAGTACACCTCCCATCATCGAGACATTTCTTTGTTTTCTCTTTTCACAAACGGCTGGAGCTGATAGGGGCTTGTACCGTCCTCGGGCCGCAGAAAGTCTATCCGGGCCGCAGCACGGATGGCGTTCTGGTTGAGCTGCCGCTGCCATGCCCCTTGGCTGGGAGCCCACTTAAAGCCGTTGTTTTTCAGTTCCTGCCGCTGATCGGCATCGGGCTTTTCCTCGAAAATAAGCTGCAAACGGTTTTCAGCCTCGTTGATTTTGGCCTCACCTCCGGGGAATGTCCAGCCAGCAAACTCGGAGCGGCTGCTCAGTTCCTCAATGCGCTGGCGTACACGGCGGATGTTGGCGTTGTTGTTGGAAAGCAGATAGGCGGGGTACGGCTTGCTTTTGTCCAAGTGCCATGACTGCGCCATATCTGCTTTGAGCTTTTCTGTCTGCTCCGGTGTAAGCTCCGGGCAGCCGTCCAGTGTTTTGTGTTTCCGAAAATACGCATTGACCGCCTTCATGGTGGCTTGCTGGGACTCCAGCCCCTCCAGCTTTTTTGTCAGTTTTTCCACGGCCAGATCATCGTCTGCGCTGATCCCACCCATACCAACAGAGCGGATTTTATCAAGCAGCTTTGAAATCTCCGCATACTCTCCATAGTTGCGATCCCGGGCGGCGTTCTGTTTGTGCTTTTTTGTCACAGGGAAATTGCCGCCCCCGGAGATCAGAATAGAGGGCACCCGGGCATCAATCACATTGCGTTCATTCAGATTTTTCGCAAGTTTCCGGGCATAGCGATCCACCAGAGCGTCAATCTTATCGTGGTACATGGGATCGACACGGGCTTTCTGGCGTTCCGCCGCTGCATACGCTTCATCGACCATTGCCCGGTAGCCCGCCGTAGCGGAGCCCGGCTGATAGTCGGAAAAGCTGTTCATATCTTTTGCCCGCTTTGCGGCTTCTTCGTTGATCGGATAATATTTCGGCATAGTATCTCCTTCCACAAAAGCCAGAACTTTGGGACAAATTGTCCCAAAGCCCCGGCAGTTAAAATGTTGACAGCATCTCACGGAAACAGGGCCAGACGTAGAAACATACGCCTCCCGCAGAAAAGGGCCTTAAAAAGCCTTGTCACAAGCGGGTTTTGGGTGTCCTAATTGTCAACACATCAGCCCCGCTTTTTTCGCATATATTCCCGCTGCTGTCTGCGGTGTGCCACCTTTGCACAGGCCGCCGAACAATAGGTTTGCCGTCCATCAGGAGCCACGGCTCTGCCACATACCGGGCAAGCCTTGAAATCCGGCCTTGGCCCCTCTGTCAGCAACGCAGCCTCCAGCGCCGGATCAAGGGGCAGAACTGCCTCGCGGAAGTAGCGGCAATAAGCCCCCGTCCAGCATTTTCCAAACATATAGCACTCGCAATCCAGCGGCAGGCAACCGCAGTCCCGGTCATAGTTGGCACACCATTTTGACACCAGCCTGCGGATTGCCGCTTTTTCTGTCCGGGTCAGTTCTCGGCCCACAGTATCACCTCCCGTTGCCCGGTGGTTTAAGCTGCTCCCGGTAGCAGAACACGCAGCCGATCCCGCGCCAGTAAGGGCAGCCGTCACAACGGGAGCCCTTCGGCGGCAGGCTTGGCGGCACACCCTTGAAGTAGCTTTTTTCTTTCATAAATCCCTCATAGGGGTTATTTGTAAATCTCATTCATTATCCTCGCTTTCGGTATCGTCCTCGTCCCAAGGCGGCCCATCGTCCTCGGGATCGTCATAATCGGCCAGTTCCTCGCTGTAATCCTCTTCGGGTACAGCAGCTTTTTCATGCTTCGGGCGGTAGATTTTGAAGTACCAGCCTGCACCGCTGCCCAGAACAGCCACTGCCAAAATCAGCAGAAGTGTCCCGGTATTGCTTTTTTGCTGGGGTTCGGGTTCCGGCTCCTCCACAGGTTCCGTCACCGGGGCGGGTTCGGGAGCTGTGCCAGCACACTCGGTCATGTTGACCGCGCAGACCTCGCAATCCGTATGGATGGCTCCGGGCGCACATTTTTCTGTGCAGGAGCAGACCGGAAGCTCTCCGCCAGCGGCCTCCAGTGCCGCCAGCAGATCGGCTTCATCCACCATGTTCAGAAAGTAGGTGTGATACTGTTCGCCGTCCTCGTCCACAGGCTTGTCATAATCAATGACAATGTAAAAGGTGTTGCCGCCGCTGGTTTCCACCGTGATGAACTGTTTGTTGGTTGCAGCATCATAGAGCAGATCGCGGGTCACAAGGTTTCCATCCTCCGAAAAGCCCTCGCCCGGGGTAATGGTAGGTGCAGGCTCCGGGGCCGGAGTTTCTTCCACAACAGGCGGTTCCTCATTCCCACTGTCCGAATAGGCGTAGGCTGGAATCGCAGAGCCGCATAAAAGAACGGCGGAGCAAAGCCCCGCCGCCAACATACGAAAGTGTTTCATATTCAGTTTTCCTCCTTCTTTTCTTCTTCGGACTTCGGGACACTTTGTCCCAAAGTGCCGCCGTCCTTCAGTTTCTCAAACAGCAGCGGGAGCTCCGTAAGGGAAATGCTCATGCCGCGCACAATGTCCACGATCTCGCTGTTTTCCGCCTCCAGCTTTTTCTGCTCCAGCTCCTTGAGCCGGGCCTGCTGTTCACTGATTTTGGCCTTGACCTTATCAATCTCGGCCTGAATTTTCATGCTTTTGGTAGTTGCCATTTAAAAACCTCCTGTCACGGTAAACGCCCGTAGGCGTAAAAATGAGATTGCCAGTAGCTTGTATTCAAATTTGCGTAGCCGATGGGATCTCCGCAATGCAGCATTTTTCCATCACCGACATAAATCCCGCAATGACTCACGCCTGGCGTATCATAGGTGCCTTTGAAGAACACCAGATCACCGGGTTTGGGAGAGCTGGTCGGCGTACAGATGTTATAGAGCCCCTGGGCTCCCAGCCTGCCCACATTCCAGCCGGAGTGATTGATGACCCACGAAACGTAGCCAGAGCAATCAAAGGAAGTGGCAGGAGAACTGCCTCCCCACACATAGGGATAGCCGATGTACTTCTGCGCTTCAGCAAGCATTGCAGCAAAGGTTTCATCGTCCAGATATTCTCCGGGCACTTCGTAGTCACCGGGTTTCCCGGTAATGTACTTGTTCACATAGGGAGAATCCGGGAACAGATCGGGGCGGTTTCCCAGCGTTGCCATATAGATGGCATACCGGGAAAGCTGATCCTCGCCTATGACATACACGGGTACATGGGATAAATCAAAGTTCTCCAGCGTGACCGTACAGATGTAATAGTCGTAAGGCACCTGATAGGTGTCTGTATGGGAGTTGCCGTCCTCGTCCGTCCATGTGTCGGTTTCTGTGCGATACCGGGTTTCCACCACCACATCCTCCGTGAGAATGTACTGGCGGTCAAACAGCATTTGCAGCGTTCCCTGGACTTCGTCTATTGTCCATTGTCCCTCATGGAGCGCACACAAAAGAGAAAGCAGCACATAGGGGTCATGTTCGATTTCGTCCAGATCGAAGTGGTATTCGTCATAGTCATGGGTGCTTTCATAGGTGTCCAGATAATGCTGCAAATCATCTTCCAGCGCACAGTAGGCAGCTTCGGCGGCCAGCATATCCCGATCCTCGCAAGGATAGGTGCTGGCCCCTAATGCACCGGCCCCGGCGTTCCCCAGCATAAGCATGGTAGAGGAACAGGACTGCATAGCAAACAGGAGTAACACACAGAGCACCGCAACCACGGCACCTGCGGGATGACTTTTGACAAATTCCACTGCCCGGGCGGTCAGGCGTTCTGTGGCTGTGGCAGTTTTCCCCGCCACAGCCGCGCCCTGCTTTGCAGCCTCCTTTGCCTGCTTGCGATATTGCCTGCGGAGCCGTTGCTTCTGCCAGTAGCGGGTAAGCGCATTTTTCGTCAGCTCCGGGTGCTCCTGTGCGGCGGTGTGAAAATGGTAGTCCGCCGTGTACTTGGTATAGCGGGCCTCGGCCTTGCGTACCACTTTTGCCGGATGTTCCCGGACTTTACGGCGCACAAAGCGGGAGCCATGCCGCAGTGCGGTTTCTCCCACAAGCTCAGAACGGTGTGCGCCTTCTGTGCCGACATTTTCCTGTTCCACTTCAAAAATCTTGCCATGCACGAAGCTGTGAACGGAACCACTGGCAACACGGCCTATGCGTTTTACCGGGCCGGGCTTTTTCGGCGGCTTTTGTTTTGCCAGCTTCTCCCGGGCCTGTTCCAGCTTTTCGCCTTGGGACTCCATACGGAGCTTTGCTGCCGCAGCCTGTTCTTGCTGGCTCTTTTTGCGGAACTTGGACTTTGGGACACTTTGTCCCGAAGTGTCGGAAGCTTCCGGCCCGGACTGCTCCTCGTCAGGGGCGTGGGCGGTCTGCGACCAAGCCTCCTCCTTGGCCTTATTCGTTTTTCGTTTCATTCTTCATATCCTCCGGGCGGGTAGTCAGCAGGTCATAGATTTCTCCGCGAGGGAACCGATCCACAAACGGGATGGTCACATTTCCATAGAACAACAGCCCCTCGCCGGAATTGCTGTGTGTGATATAGGAAAGCTGGTGCTCGGAAATACCGAGCTGTTTTGCCAGAATGGTACGGTCACTCTGCGCCTGCGAAAGCAGAATCATAAAATCCGTGTTGTCCAGAATGTTCTCGATTTCACGGCTTGCCAAAAGGTCTTTGACGTTCTGCGTCAAAGCAGACGGCACACATCCTTTTTTACGCAGCATTTTCCAGACCGCCACAAAGTAGCTGGCTGTCAGTGGATCACGGAGCAGAATGTGAAACTCGTCAAAGTAGCACCAAGTTGCCGCGCCCTCGTGGAAGTTCTGATCCACCGCCTGCGAAACAAACTCGTTTGTGATGTGCATTGCAATCTTTCTAAGGTTTTCGCCCATGTTTTTCAGAACGATGCACACCACACGGCTGTCCGTCTTGACGTTGGTAGGATGGTTAAAAAGATTGAGGGAGCCTGTACAATAAAGCTCTAAGGCAGTTGCCACGCGCCGGGCCTCGGGCTCCGGCTGGCGTAAGAGCTCTTCGTACAAATCCTGCAACAGCGGCGTTTTGGCAGTTTCCAGTCCGAGCGCCTGCTCCCGGTACACCAAACGCACACAGCGGTCAATGACCGTCTTTTCAATGGGCTGCAAGCCTTCCTTGCCGCCGACCACCAGCTCGCACAGGGACAAAAGAAAATCCGCCTTCATGGAAAGCGGGCTTTCTCCGGCAGCCATATTGAGCTCCACATCCATCGGATTGAGATGGTGCGGGCTGTCCGGGGCAATCTCGATCACCTGACCGCCCAGCCTTCGCACCAGCGGCGCGTATTCGCCCATCGGGTCAACCACGATGATCCGATCCTGCGGGATGGTGAGAAACACATTCAAGAGCTCGCGCTTTGCGGCAAAGCTCTTTCCGGAGCCCGTAGAGCCCAAGTACATCCCGTTTGCCGATTTCAGCTTTTTGCGGTCAGCCATGATGACATTGTGAGAAAGTGCGTTCATGCCATAGTAGAGGGCCTGTCCAGCCATGCGGAGCTCCCTTGTCATAAAGGGGATAAAAATGGCTGTGGAGCTGGTTGTCATACCGCGCTGGATTTCTACCTCGTTGTAGCCAAGGGCCAGCGAAGAAACAAAGCCCTGTTCCTGTTGCCAGTCCAGACGGCGCAGAGCGCAGTTGTATTTCTGCGCGATGCCGCCCACGGTAAACACATCGTTTTCCAGCCGCTGGCGAGTAGGGGCAAGGTTTACCACCGTAAAGGTCAGCAGAAACATTCGCTCATTGCGGGATTGCAAATCAGCCAGAAGCTCCGCCGCGTCCTTGCTGAATGTAATCAGGTCAGGGGGAAGAATGTCCGGGTCATAGCCGGAGCGCACAGCCTTTCTCTGTTCCTCCACTTTCATTTTCCCAATGTCCGAGATTTTCCCCTTGATGGTCTTGATTGCCTTGAGCTGATCCACGGTCTGAATGTGCATGGTCACGGTCATTTCCGCATCCAGCTCCAAGATTTCCGCCAGCAGCTTATCCGAAAGCTCCGATGCCATAATCTGCAAGTAGGACACCGCGCCCCAATACTGGCCGATACGGAATGTGCGGGACTGGCGGAAGTCGAGACTGTCCGGGGCAATAAAGTCTTTTGTGCCAAGCCCGGTCTGTGGGATGTCTTTCCACGAAAAGCGGAACGCCTCGCGGCTCCCCGGATGCATCTGGCTATGAAGCAGCGCAAGGCGGGCCCGCCCGTCCATAGGCTCCAAGGGAACGCCCAGCCGCTTAAAGTTTCCCATGACATCAGCCTCCACACGCTCCAGACGGGGCCGAGCCTCCGCAATCCCCTCGGCGGGTATGCCAAAGGTGATGTATTTTGAGCGTTCAATGCCGTTATTGCTTTTGGCAATCTGATTTTTCAGCATCCCGGTAAACTCGTCCCGGACGCTGTTATAGTTGTCATCCGCTTTCGGGATATTGACTTGATAGCGGCTGCGGGAATGGGAACGGCGATTGATAAAGGAAAGCTGGAACGGCAGCGAACTGTCAAAGTAGTTAAGAAATGAGCTCCATCCGCTGAATATGGCGGTCTGATCCTCGGTGGATGCCACGGAGTAATTGATGTCCTCATATTCCACGGTTTTTGTATAGAGCCCACCCGGGAGCTTGCACACACCGTCCGGGTGCATGGACAGATACGGGATTGTCTGTTGGGCAGACAGGGCCGCCCGGCCTTTACCCTTGGCGGCGGCTCCGTTTTTTTTCTTTGTGTTTTTCAATCACATCCTCCTTTCCAGCGCCCGGCCCGGCAAAGGGCGCATAAATGTTTTCGGTTCGGTAGGCCCTGATCCCCGGCCTTAGAAACTTGGCCCGGATGATGTTCCGCACCACCTTTTCAAAGGGTAAGCCGTCCTTTTCATACATGGCCAGCAGGAACGCCGGGAGCATAATTCCCAGCATGAGAAACATCGCCCCGGTATTGCCGAGGGTGCCACGGGTCAGCAGATAGGCCGGAATCCCCACTGCGCCCGCGCTGCCGAAGCAGACAAGCTGGCGTTTGGTGAGGTTGAAAGCCATCTTTGTTTTGATTTTGGATAAATCGTTTGGTACGTTTACATAGGGCATAGATCACACTCCTTTCTGTACTTCGGGACAATGTGTCCCAAAGTCCGGGATGGTTGGTGTTACTTCATTTCCCCATACAGCCCAGCCGGGCGGGGTCTGCCTGGCAAAGAGCTCCACGCGGGGCAGATCGCCCATCAGGGAAATGATTTTGGCGCGGGCCTCGTCCGGCTTTTTGCTATGGGCTTCAATCGGGGAAATGATGAATTGATGAATGTTGGCAGCCTGCCGCTTTGGATGTCCCTTGGTTGCCAGCAGGCAGATTTCTGCATTGCCCCTTGTCCAGAAGCCAAGGCCGTAAAACCAGCTATCCGCCTTCTTGTTCTTTTTCAGCCAGACGAAAGCAACGCTTTTGTAGGTGAAGCCCCAAGCCTCGATCAGCCGGAGCGCCTCCGGGAGCTGCGGGAAAGTAGCCCATAAAAAGAGTGCGCTGTCCGGGGCTGCAAGATCAGCCACAGGCAACGCACATAAATCCTCAATGCTCATAGTTGGATAATGATTTTCCGCCGCGCCCTGTACTTTCTTAGCCGAGTAGCGCCAAGGGGGATCGGCGTAAATGATAGAATACTGCTGGATAATTACACTCCTTTCTCGCCGGAGCTTTTTACTGCCTGCGCCGCACGGATGCGCTCACTGGCGGCGGCATAAAAGGACGGGGCCGTTTCAAAGCATACAAAGCGGCGTTCTGTGTTGATGGCTGCAATCGCGGTTGTGCCGGAGCCAACGCAAATGTCCGCGACCAGTTCTCCGGGGTGGGTATAGGTGCGGATCAGATACTCGCAGAGCTCCACGGGCTTCTGCGTGGGGTGGATGCCGCCGGACACCGTAGGCACAAAAAGTACATTTCCGGGATAGCGGCGGCCATCGTTGGACTCCGACCCCTGCCGTTCAAATTTTCCATAGTTGGAGCTTGTACCGCTTCTGGAATGTACGCGGGCATAAGGCTTGCCATAAGTAAACTGCGGATTGTAGACCGGGGACTTCTGGTAAAACACCAAGATATTCTCGGACTTTTTCAGTGGAGCCCGGTTTGCATTGAGAAAGCCCGTTCCGCGCTCCTTGTACCAAATCCACTCATAGCGGAGCATGGCGAGGTTGGATGCGCCCAGCACCTTGTCAAAGGGGCACTGTGCGAAAAACAGCACTGCGCCATTCGGTTTGACCGCCCATTTCACCGCCTCCCACAGCTCCGGGAGCGGCAGGGGCACATCCCAATAATTCCGGGTTGTGCCGTAAGGCGGATCAGTCAACAGCATATCCACGCTATGTTTGGGCAGGGAACGCAGGCCCTCGATGCCGTCCATGAGAAACAAGCCCTCCTTCGGGACACTTTGTCCCAAAGTGCGGCTATCGGTCATTGCGGGCCTCCTTTGCTTTGGCAGGTGCAGGCCGGGCGGCATTTTCTTTTCCAGCTTGTTTCGCGGCCTCGGCCATCTGCTCCTTGATCGGGGCAGGCCGTACCGCCTGGGCCCGTGCAACAAGCTGTTCCACCGCCGCATGATACGCCTCCACACCAGCCGCATTGATCCGCTCCTGTGTGGCGCGGTCAGGAATCCGAACCGTAGCCCGGTATCCCGTCCGGCTGGCAGGATCGGGTTTAGAGGGAGCGCCGAGGAAAATCCCGTTTTTCCCGTCCACAACCTTAAAATCGTCGATGACCACACCGCCAAAATTGACGCTGGCGAAGCCGATCAGTTTTCCCTGCGGCTCAATCGGGCGGACAGATACCGTGATCGGAACAACCGCCTCCTGCAAGACAGCATCTGTCCGCATTTTTACTGCCTCATCAATGCTAACGCCCTTGACTTCCGCAAGCTCCGCGATGGGAGCATCAAACAGCCAGCGCCGTTCCTCCGCAGCAATCTGCTCCGGGGTCAGCAATACATCGTCTTTCTTACTCAGATAAAATTCCTCCTTTCCGCTTGCCGG
>NZ_QJHD01000003.1:0-222153 GCF_003184505.1 Blautia sp. BCRC 81119
TCTGGATGATTATCTGCCTTGGAATCCTCTTGTAAAAGAATTCTGTCGATAACCGTTGACCTTTTAGTATAAAAGGCTGACGGTTATTTTTCTATACACTGTTTTATTTGACGCTTACATGGCAGGGAACAGAATCAGGGGGATCACTGTCGAGATTGGCGGCGATACCACAAAATTGCAGACTGCCCTGAAAGGGGTTAATACGGAAATTAGGAATACGCAGAGCCAGCTGAAAGATGTGGAGAAGCTTCTGAAGCTGGATCCGGGGAATACGGAGCTGATCGCGCAGAAGCACAGACTGCTGGCACAGGCGGTTTCTGAAACAAGGGAAAAGCTGGAGACTTTGAAGACTGCACAGCAGCAGGCGGATGAGGCATTGCGGAACGGAACGATTTCCCAGGACCAGTATGATGCCCTGCAGAGGGAGATCATTGAGACGGAACAGAGACTGCGGAGTCTGGAAGAGCAGGCGAACCAGTCTGCGACTGCCCTGCAGAAAATCGGGGCAACCGGTGAAAAGCTGCAGACGGTTGGAAACAAGATTTCTTCTGTTGGGCAGAAGCTGCTTCCTGTGACGGGAGTGGTGACAGGGCTTGGAACGGCGGCGGTGAAAACTGCCGCTGATTTTGACTCTGCGATGAGTAAGGTGGCGGCTGTGTCTGGGGCAACGGGATCGAATTTTGATAGCCTCCGGGATAAGGCCAGGGAGATGGGTGCCAAAACGAAGTTCTCTGCGACTGAGGCGGCAGATGCCATGAACTATATGGCAATGGCCGGATGGAAGACGGAGGATATGCTGTCCGGTATTGAGGGTGTTATGTATCTGGCTGCGGCATCCGGGGAAGACCTGGCAACGACTTCTGATATTGTGACGGATGCGCTGACGGCTTTTGGGCTGACTGCAGCGGATTCGGGACATTTTGCGGATGTGTTGGCGGCTGCTTCCAGTAATGCCAATACCAATGTGTCCATGATGGGCGAGACGTTCAAGTATTGTGCGCCGGTTGCGGGGGCGCTGGGATTTTCGGTTGAGGATACGGCAGAAGCAATCGGTCTGATGGGCAATGCCGGTATCAAGGCTTCCCAGGCCGGTACTTCCATGCGTTCCATCATGACGAACCTGACCGGGGATGTGAAGCTGTCAGGGTATGCGAAGAAGGATAAGATCAGTGTGCAGTATTTTGATGTGGAGACAGCGGAACTGAAACTGGCAGAGATGTATGTGACGGGGTATAAGGCGAAGCTGAAAAAGGATACCAGTTATAAGGGATTGTGGACGGTTAGTTTTACGTTGAAGGAGATGTAGGGAGATGGTATAATGGGAGCATCAAATCGGAATTTATAAAGGAGAATATTGATGAAACTATTTTTATGTTCGCATTTTTCAAGTGTAGGAAGTCTGATAAAGGAAGAAATTGAAAATAAGAAAGTCGCATTTATTCCAACAGCTTCGCTGCGTGAAGGCTACACCGGTTATGTCGGCTCGGCTCGAAAATTATTCAAAAAGTTGGGAGCAATCGTAACTGAAATTGATATTTCAACGGAGGCTTATTCAACGATACAGTCTGTTTTTGAAGATGCAGATGTGATATATTTTACCGGCGGAAATTCTTTTTTTCTTATGGACCGACTCCGTAAAACGGGAACTGATGGGCTGCTGAAAAAGGAATTGGCAAATGGAAAATTGATGATCGGCGAGTCGGCAGGCGCAATTATATGCGCTCCAAGCATCCAATATATCCAGCAGATGGATGAAAAGCCGGAGGACTACTCACAAGAAGATGATGCAGGGCTTGATTTGATTGATTTCTATGTTCTTCCGCATTATCTTACAGCACCATTTAAGAAAGTTACCGAGAAAATAATGACTGAGTTTTCGGATTTGAATCTATGCCCAATTAACAACCGTCAGGGAATTGTAATTGACGGTGAAGGTTCAAAGGTTATTTGCAAAGACTAATTTGAAAATTCCAGTTTACAGAACTGAATCAAAAGAGCTCGAAGGAGCTCTTTTTCCTTTTTTATAATAGTATCATTATGGTATAATAGAGACATTAAAATCGGAATTTCAGGAGGTGTTTTTATGCCACAAATGAATAAGGGAGGAAAATTTATTTTCGGGAAATCACTCATTCGGACGGATGGAACATTGCGGATTCCACCGCAGGCAATGGAAGAATATCACATTGCAGATGAAGGAAAAGTATATCTTTTTACCGGAAGTAAGATTACCGGTGGCTTCTGCGTCACCCGGAAAGGCCTTTTGCATCCGTCAAAACTTGGTCACATTTTGGACGATACTCCACCGTTGCTTGACTACTCAGCAGGTTCTGGCGAATTTATCAAATACAAGGGGCGTTCCTACTGCTGGGTAGAGATTTCACAGGAGGGGCAAATTCTTCTTACGAAGAAAATGATGGATTTTTTGAAGGTGAGACCCGGAATGGAGCTGCCCTCTATCCGTAGTAGCGACATCGCGTTTACGATGGGAGCTAAAGGACCGCTATTGGAAAAAGCAGAAAACTATGATGGTGAAATTCCGCTTTTTTAAGTGTAACAATTTGAATTTGTGGAGGATAACTATTGTGGATAAAACAGTTATTTATATACATGGAAAAGGTGGTAATGCTGAAGAAGCTATTCATTACAAACCGCTCTTTAGTAATTGTGATGTGATTGGTCTCGACTATACTGCACAGTTTCCATGGGAAGCAAAAGAAGAATTTCCATTACTTTTTAATTCAATTTATAGAAACTACAAGACGGTTGAAGTAATTGCCAATAGCATTGGAGCGTATTTTGCTATCAATGCCTTATCAAATCAGCAAATAGAGAAAGCATATTTTATTTCGCCCGTTGTAGATATGGAAAGGCTTATTGCTGATATGATGATTTGGGCAAATGTTACAGAGGATGAACTCAAAGAGAAAAAAGAAATTCAGACAACCTTTGGAGAGACTCTTTCATGGGATTATCTTTGCTATGCAAGAGAAAATCCTATTATATGGGAAATCCCAACGCACATTTTGTATGGTGAAAAAGATAATCTTACCGCTTATGGAACGATATTTGAATTTGTACAGAGGACTAATTCAACATTTTCTATTATGAAAAATGGAGAGCATTGGTTTCATACGGATGAACAAATGAAATTTCTTGATGAATGGATAATAAAATCTTCCAAATAAATTCCAGCTTGCAGGGAAGTTGGTTATCACGGAGATGAAGAGAAATGGATGAGAGGAAAGCGTATTGGTTTGAACAGCCATATATGCCGCGGATGAAAAATATTGCGGTGGCTCCTGTTATTCTGGAAGATGGAAGGCTGTCCTTCTGTGTTCCGGGGGATGATGGTCCTCCGTGGTCAGGGGTGTGGAACCTGACAGGAAAGGTTGTTCTGGACGGGGATGATTATTTTGAGTTCCAGTGTGATGATGAAGTGATGCACAGACGAGGCGGAACATACAAGTTTTGTGCATTGGATATTGCTACATTCAGACGGGAAACCTGCCGGTAGATATCACAGGGAGAAGAAATTGCAGACTGCTGTAAAACAACAGAAGAACTGCATGAATGGTACCTGAAACACTGGACTTACAACAGATAGGATGATTATATTTACGAAGGCATCAGTCACCTGGTTGGCTGGTGCCTTTTTCGTGGGGAAATGGAGGTGGCGGGATGTATCCGGTGTCGGATGGGTTTCTGAGGGCTGTGAAGAGCAATACAAGAAAATATTACTGGACGGGTACGATCGTTACCAAAGGCGGAATGACGTATGAGCTCGGGGCGAAGGAGATTGTGAAGGGTTCCGGATATATTTCCAGGCAGTGCTGCGGGAGTACGGAGATTGAACTGGGGACGGTGTATGCGGCGGAGATGGGGATCACACTTCTGAGTGATATTGACAGGTATACGCTGGAGGATGCACTGGTGACGCTGGTGTTTCATCTGGTGCTGGCGGATGGTTCGGTGGAAGATGTGCCGATGGGAGTTTTTGAGGTCAGTGAGGCGAACCGTCTGGCGAAGTGCCTGGAACTGAAGGCGTATGATTTTATGCTGCGGTTTGATAAGAGTTTCAACGGATTTGAGACTGTGGGGACTGCTTATGATTTTATTACTTTGTGCTGTAAGCGGTGTAAAGTGGAGTTTGCGAATAAGAGGGCGGAGATTGATGCCATGCCGAATGGCGGGGTGACGCTTTCTGTTTATACTGAAAATGATATTGAGACCTGCCGGGACGTGCTGTTTTATGTGGCACAGGTTCTGGGAGGTTTCTTTATTATCAACAGGGAGGGAAAACTGGAACTGAGAAAGTACGGGAAGGATCCTGTGATGAAGGTGGAGCAGAGACACCGTTTTTCTTCCAGTTTTTCGGATTTTATTACCAGATACACGGCAGTGAGTTCCACCAACAAGCAGACGCAGATTGCAGAGTATTATGCTCTGGATCCGGATAACGGGCTGACCATGAATCTGGGTGTGAACCCACTTCTGCAGTTTGGACTGGCAGAGACCAGAGAGATGTTGTGCAGGAATATATTGACGGATCTGTCAGTGATCAACTATGTACCTTTTGATTCGGATACAATCGGGAACCCTGCCCTGGATCCGGGGGATGTGCTGACATTTGCAGGAGGACAGGCGGATGAGGGACAGATCACCTGCATCACTTCCATCAGACAGAAGATCGGGGGAAAGCAGAGCCTGAAATGTGTGGGGAAGAACCCGAGGCTGGCTCAGGCAAAGTCAAGAAATGACAAGAATATTTCGGGACTGCTGAATCAGATTGAAGACAATGCGAAGACCGGGAAGATCGGGATCCATATGTTTACCAATGCTTCCGCGCATGAGATCGGGCAGACGAAGGTGAAGCTGATCAGTATCCAGTTTGCTTCTTCTGAGGAAAACCATATGCAGTTTTTTGCACAGGTTGTTGTGGATGTGGCTGCGGATCCGGTGGAACGGTCTGCGGAGGCTTCCGGGACTGTGGTGATTCCATTTCCGGGCGGAAGCGGCAGTGGAACTGGAAGTGGTACGGGTGGTTCTGATGGAACCGGGGAGACATCGGATGCAGGAAGTTCTGAAAATGATGCGGCAGGGAATGAAGTTGGAAATACTTCCGGGGATGAGAATACAGGGAGTACGGATGATGTCGCTGGTGGCTCGGATTCCGGATCCGGAACCGGGAGTGGTTCGGAGGTTTCTGTGGATGTGAGCCTGCCGGTGAAGTGGCAGGAAGACGGACAGGCGGTCTGCCATGTGGTCTTTGAATTTAATAACGAGGAGATCGTGGAGCATTGTCCGGTGGAGACCTGGCATTCAGGGAAACATATTTTGTCGCTGTATTATCCCATTGAGAAGATTGTTGCCAATTATACGAATACATTCAATGTGTATCTCTGGATGGAGAATGGCAGCGGGACCGTTGATGTGGGAGACTGCATTGCCTCTGTCAGCGGACAGGCAATGGCGGCAGGGGAAGCCTAGGACGGAAAGCTTGAGGTGGAAGATTATACCACGAGATTTGCCATTGGCGGAGGACTGGATGTGAATGGTTTCCGGGAATCGCTGTCCATGCAGATGAAGGAGACGGTGAACAGAGGATTTGAAGTGTATTTTGCTGAGAGAGCGGGAATCAGCGGTTTCTGCAGGCCGGTAGAAATGGAGGGTGTGTGATGAAGTTGAAAGGTGAAATGGTCATTGAACTGACCGATACGAATACGGGTGCGGTGGAGACAGTTCAGGAGACGAACATGATCACGGAGGCAGTGAACAATATTCTGGGGCTGAATCCCATGGGGATTTATCTGAAAGCCAGCGGGGAGTATGACAATTCTGTTTTGTGGAACGGGACGCTGCTTCCCATCTGCCCGAACATGATCGGGGGGATCCTGCTGTTTCCGGCAGTGCTGGAAGAAAAGGCGGATCATATTTACGAGCAGGGGAAGAACCTGCCGGTGGCTTATGCTTCCAACAATGTTAATTCCGGTTCCAATGTGGCGAGGGGAAGCCTGAACCAGACGGAGAGCAAGAAGCTGGACAATGGATATAAGTTTGTGTGGGAGTTTACTCCCAGCCAGGGGAATGGAAATATTGCAGCGGTGGCACTGACCAGTGCACTGGGCGGGCAGAATGCTTTTGGCAGTGCGGCAGGGGATGCCAGCACGTTCCTGCTTCTGAAAAAGGTGGATATCGGGGATATCCCGAAGGCAAAGCAGATGACACTGTTTGAGGCAGTGGAGCTGGATTTTGAAAAGAACCTGCTGTATTCCATCACCTTTGGGACTTCCAGTGTGACCATTACGAAGATCCGGATCCCGGTGTTTAACATCGGGCTGAATGAGAAGCTGGATGATACCACGTATACCGTACTGGAGGAGCAGACACTGACAACGGAAAGCTTTACGTTCCTGGGGGATTATACAAAGTACGGGGAGTTTATGGACGGGCATGACGGATACTGGTATGGATTTTCCAATGAGCCGAATTCTTCCGGGGATGCGAAGATGGTATGGATCCGGATCTCCAAAAAGGATTATTCCTTTACGGAGGGAAGCTGGACACTGTCCAAGGCGAAGCTTTCGGAAGTGGGCACAAGGGCAAAGGACGGTTCCTATCCGGAACGGAATGTAAAATGCTGTGTGAGGAAGGGGTATCTGTATGTGCCTTCTTATGATAAGAAGGGAGTTTATAAGATCAATACTGCAAATTCAGCGGATGTGACACTGATCCCGCTGGGCTTTACTTCCAAGCTGAAATCCCTTGGGGAGGCTGGTTCCTGTGAGGTGTATATGACACTTCTCGGGGACATGATCGTGGCAGGGGATTTCCAGATCACGGCGGATGACAGGGTGATCAAGACGCAGGGGAGCGCAAGGTTTGAAGCCATGGCAACGCCTTTGTTCCAGTATAAGAACTTTGTGTTTATGTGGGGCGGCAGTTACGGGAAGGAGCACAGGTGTGCTTATCTTCTGACGCCTTATCTGGCAAGTATCAATAATCTTTCGTCAGCGGTGGTGAAGAATACGGACAAAACGATGAAGATCACGTATACGCTGACGGAGGAAATAATGTAGGTCTTTCTGCCGAAAGGCATGGAGATAGAAAACTTATTTACGGCAGTTCTCAGAAATGGGGGCTGCTTTTTTCATGGGAGGAGGATTCTGGCATGAAGGAATTTTGGAACTTTATTCAGATGGTTTTTATGGCTGTAGGCGGATGGCTGGGCTGGTTTATGGGAGGCTGTGACGGGCTTCTGTATGCCCTGATCGCTTTTGTAGTGATCGATTACCTGACCGGGGTGATGTGTGCTTTTGCGGACCATACGCTTTCCAGTGAGGTGGGATTCCGGGGAATCTGCAGGAAGGTGCTGATCTTTCTGCTGGTGGGAATGGCCAATATTTTGGATGTGGCTGTGATCGGGAACGGATCCGTGCTGAGGACAGCGGTGATCTTTTTCTATATTTCCAATGAGGGTGTGAGCTTGCTGGAGAATGCAGGACATCTGGGGCTGCCGATCCCGCAGAAGATGAAAGATGTGTTGGAACAGCTGCATGACAGAGGGAAAGGAAGTGATGGGGAATGAGACTGGTTGAAAGTTTTCTGACTAAGAATCCCTGCTATACTGCAGGGAGAAAAATTACTGTAAAAGGCCTGATGCTTCACTCGGTTGGATGTCCGCAGCCGAGAGCACAGGTTTTTCTTGATTCCTGGAATCACACTTCTTTTGGAAGTGCATGTGTGCATGGTTTTATTGATGGAAATGATGGAACGGTGTATCAGGCATTGCCATGGAACCACAGGGGATGGCACTGTGGCTCCGGTAGTAAGGGAAGTGGAAATAATACGCATATTGGTGTGGAGATGTGTGAGCCTGCCTGCATCCGGTACACAAGCGGATCTGGTTTTACCTGCTCCGATCTGGCGAAGGCAAGGGCATCGGCAGTGCGGACGTATGAAGTAGCGGTGGAATTGTTTGCCATGCTTTGTAAGAAGTTTGGTCTGGATCCGCTGGCAGATGGTGTGGTGATTTCCCATAGAGAGGGACACGCAAGGGGAATTGCTACAAATCATGGAGATCCGGAGCATCTGTGGAAAGGTCTGGGACTGCCTTATACGATGGATGGATTCAGGAAAGCTGTGAAGGCTGCTATGTCTGGGAAAGCTGAAGGGACGCAGGCTTCTGTGTTTCTGGGGATTTCCGATGAGAAGGCAGCGGAGCGGATTGGAGTGCTGTGTGCAGAGGATATGAAAACCAGTGGGATTCTGGCTTCGGTGTCTGCGGCGCAGTTTATTCTGGAATCGGGTTATGGCAGGACGGAACTGGCGCAGAAGGCAAATAACTGTTTTGGGATGAAGTGCGTGTTGTCTGGGAATACTTGGAATGGAAGTATCTGGGATGGAACCAATAAGTACCGGAAGAAGACGCAGGAGGATGATGGAACCGGAAAGCTGTACACGGTGACTGCGGATTTCCGGAAGTATGTCTGTGTGGAGCAGTCTATTGCGGATCATTCTGCTTATCTGCTGGGCGCAATGAATGGGAAGAAAAAGAGATATGCGGGACTGGCCGGGGAGAAGGATTACCGGAAGGCTGTCCGGATCATTAAGGATGGCGGCTATGCAACGGACAGTTTTTATGTACAGAAGATCTGTGCCATCATTGAGAAGTATGGGCTGACACGGTTTGATGGCGTGAAGGTGGAGAAAAAGGTCTGGTACCGGGTGAGAAAAGACTGGAAGGATGCTAGAAGTCAGGCAGGAGCATTTCAGGTGCTGGACAATGCAAAGAAATGTGCAGACGAGCATCCGGGATTTTCGGTGTTTGATGAGAATGGAAAGGCAGTGTACAGTTCCGTGGATAAGAAGCAGGAAGAGGTGTTTCGTCCGTATCTGGTTCGTGTGGAGATTTCGGATCTGAATATCCGGAAGAAGCCGGGAACGGATCAGGAGAAGGTTGGAAAATATACGGGTGTTGGCTGTTTTACTATTGTTGCTGAGGCTGACGGTGTCGGAGCATCAAAGTGGGGGCTGCTGAAAGCGTATGAGAAAGAGCGGAATGGGTGGATCTCGCTGGATTTTGTGACAAGAATATAATAGTGAGTGATGAGGCTTTGCATTGCGGCGGTGGTCGTGGTGTGAAGCCTTTTTTTGTTAGGGCAAAGCCCTGTTTGCCATTGTGGAGTTTTTGGTCGCTTTCAATATAACATCCGGAATCGAGGTATCTTTTTTTTCTGCAAAATCACGAACTTTGCTCATTTATAGATATCAGAAAAAGGAAGATACTTTGAGGAATCTTTACGAAAAGAAAAAAGAGAAGTTAATCTCATATATCTGCTTCTTGGCTAGTCTGGGATTAAAAGTAACAATCCTTTTTTCTGTTATCTTGAACTTTTTAATTTTTCCTGTTTCGGAGTCCTTGAATTTATATTCAAACTCATCTACACATTCTTTGATGCGGTACAAAAGTATTAAGCAGTTAAAAACAAAAATCCAAGAAGATATTTACTAATCTTATTGACATAGAACAAAAAATGAATATAATCATAGTTGAACAACTATTCAACTACGATTATACGAGGTAAGTGTATGTCTAAACCGTCTTATATTTGTAATTGTGATGTGATTCATGAGGATATTGTGAATGATGTGAAATCCAAGATGCAACCCAAAGATGATTATATCCAGTTGGCATCTTTATTTAAGCTATTTGGAGATGGTACCAGAGTACAAATCTTACACGCTCTGGAACAGAGTGAGATGTGTGTATGTGATCTTGCTGTGCTACTGGGGGTAACGAAATCCGCAATCTCACACCAGTTAAAGGCATTGCGTCTTGCGAATTTGGTAAAATTCCGTAGAGAAGCGCAGATAGTTTACTACTCTCTGGCAGATGATCATGTGAAAGAGATTATTGATAAGGGATTTGAGCATCTATGGCAGAAATAATATTTTTAGCGTTATAGTTGAGCAATTGAGCAACTAAACAAATTACAAGGAGGTCATTATGAAACGAATATTTTTATTAAAAGGGTTGGACTGTCCGAACTGCTCCGCAAAAATTGAAAAAGAAGTCGGAGAATTGGATGGAGTACAATCCTCAGTTGTAAATTTGATGAAGCAGACGCTGACAATCAATGTTGCTCCAGCTGCCGCAAATACAATAGCCAGTCAGATTGAAACGATTGTCCACAGCCATGAGCCGGGTGTGGAGGTTCAGGAAGAAACAATTATCCCCGTTACAAAGAGTTATTTGTTAAAGGGCTTGGACTGTCCGAACTGCTCCGCAAAAATTGAAAAAGAAGTCGGAGAATTGGATGGAGTACAATCCTCAGTTGTAAATTTGATGAAGCAGACGCTGACAATCAATGTTGCTCCAGTTGCCGCAAATACAATAGCCAGTCAGATTGAAACGATTGTCCACAGCCATGAGCCAGATGTAGAAGTTTCCGAAATTGCACAGGAATACTATATACCTGCAAAAAAACAGGATACCAATACATCCTATAACAATGAGGACAAGAAGTTGACGATTCGTTTAGCGATTGGCGCAGCAATCTATGGTATTGGTATGGCATTGACAGTTTTTGCGAAAGTGCCACTGCCTGTCGAGTTAGTTTTTCTCATTGTCTCCTATATTATTCTTGGCGGGGATGTTGTATGGCAAGCTGTGAGGAATATTTCAAAGGGACGTGTATTTGATGAACATTTCCTGATGAGCGTTTCTACGATTGGTGCTTTTGTCATTGGTGAATATCCGGAAGCAGTTGCTGTTATGCTGTTCTATCAAGTTGGTGAATTTTTCCAGTCATTGGCTGTTGAGCGTTCCAGAAAATCTATATCAGATTTAATGGATATACGTCCGGATTGTGCTACAGTCAGAAGGAACGGAGAATTGATTACCATATCTCCTGAAAGTGTTGCCATTGGCGAGATTATTATTGTAAAGCCTGGTGAAAAAATCCCATTAGACGGTGTGGTATTGGATGGAGATTCTATGCTGGATACGAGGGCTTTAACTGGAGAATCGGTTCCGAGAAGCGTTCATAAAGGAGACGAAGCACTTTCCGGTTGTATGAATCAGACGGGTGTTTTAACGATTAAGACAACGAAAGCATTTGGTGAATCTACTGCTTCAAAGATTATTGATCTTGTGGAGAATGCGTCCAGTAGAAAAGCACCAACAGAAAATTTCATTACTACATTTGCACGTTATTACACTCCTGTTGTTGTAATCTTAGCAGCTATTCTGGCAATTCTGCCACCGATCCTTCTTGGTGGAGGTTGGACAGAGTGGATTCGCAGAGGATTTGTTTTCCTTGTGGTATCTTGCCCATGTGCATTGGTCATTTCAATCCCGCTGACTTTCTTCGGAGGTATTGGTGCGGCATCTAAACGAGGTGTTCTTGTAAAAGGAAGTAATTATTTAGAGGCGCTTAATAATGTCAGCATTATTGTGTTCGATAAAACTGGAACACTTACAAAGGGTGTTTTCAATGTGACTGATATTCTGCCTGCAAATGGATTTTCAAAAGAACAGGTTCTGGAGTATGCGGTCCAGGCAGAGAGCTTTTCTAACCATCCTATTGCAAAATCCATTCTCTCTGCTTATGGAAAAGAAATTGACCAATCAGTTATCTCTGATTACAAGGAAATTTCCGGATATGGAATCAGTGCCATGGCAGGAAAGAAGAAAGTTTATGCTGGCAATACGAAACTTATGGATTCAGAGCATGTGGAGTACACAGCCTGTGAAAAAGTTGGTACAAAGGTTTATGTAGCAGTAGATGGTCAATATGCCGGATGCATTTTGATAACAGATGAAGTAAAGCCGGACAGCAAAAAAGCAATTTCTGATTTGAAACATATCGGTGTGGAAAAAACAGTCATGCTTACTGGTGATGATGAAAAAATCGGAAAGGCTGTTGCGGAAGAATTGCAGTTGGATGAATATTATGCACAACTGTTTCCTGATCAAAAAGTGGAAAAGGTTGAGCTTTTAGACAGTAAAAAGAGACAGGGAAGCAAATTAGCTTTTGTTGGTGATGGTATCAATGACGCTCCTGTCCTTGCTCGTGCGGATGTTGGTATCGCAATGGGTGGTCTTGGTTCAGATGCGGCCATTGAAGCTGCGGATGTGGTTCTGATGACAGATGAACCATCTAAGCTGGTGGATGCGATTGATGTGGCAAAAGCGACAAAGCAAATTGTCATGCAGAATATAGTGATTGCCCTTGGAATTAAGAGTGTGTTCCTGATCCTTGGTGCTCTGGGTATAGCTGGAATGTGGGAAGCTGTATTTGGTGATGTAGGCGTTACCATAATTGCCGTCTTGAACGCAATGAGGATTTTGAAAAAATAAGAAACGAGGTGGCAATGTGAAACGGAAATTGATTCTGTTAGCAGTTACAATTGTTTTTCTTGCAGGTTTCGGTGCACTTTTGCATTCACCGCCTTCTATGATTGATGCAGTCACAGGAGCAACACCGAAGTCAAAAAAGGCGGCTCAAGCCTCCGCACAGTTGGAAGGCTCTTATGTTCTCGGTATTAATATGATGTCAGATGGTCTCGACAACGAGAACACCCGGAATAAATTAAAAGAATTGGCACTGGACGATTCGGAAACAAATGAAACAGATCTCATGAAAACGGACATTAGTTTTCGGTTATATGTATCTGAGACGGATTATCCGCTTGTCAGTTATGCTAAGAAACTCTGTGACAGGTTGAAACAGGCCGGTTTTTTCGTAGATCTGAAAGAGTACAGTAACACAATGATGCTATCAAGAGTGGTAAGTGGAAAGTATGATGTATTCCTGGCATCGGATGATTTTATTGACGTTACAACGCTAACACAGATGGACTATATGATCATGGACAGCGAAGAAATGAGGTGAGCGGGAATTTATGAGAAAATGGAATACGATTTTGTCTGTTTTAATGCTTCTCATTTTTATGATTCATGGAATCATGGGCAGCTTTATGCTGAACGGAGTTGGAAGTAGTGCAGGGAAACTTCTTGCATGGATTGGTGTTGGTATTCTTGTTGTGCATACGGTGATTGGTGTCATCCTGACAGTTCAGAGTTTACAGACAGCGAAGCAATCAGGAAAAATGTATCTGAAACAAAACGTCATATTTTGGGCGAGACGAGCCAGTGGGATGGCAATACTGATTCTGCTGTTATTCCATATTGGCTTGTTTGGAAAGGTGCAGAATGGGACATATATTTTGTTCCCTTTTACAACGGTAAAGATGGTAACTCAGCTTTTGTTCGTAGCGGCAATCTTTGTTCATATTTTTATCAATATCCGCCCATTGCTCGTATCACTGGGAATCATCAGTTATAAAGAACGAAGGAGTGATATTTATTTGATCCTTTCGGTGCTTCTTCTTTTTATAGCGGGAGCGGTTATTTTATATTATATTGGGTGGCAATATCTATGAGTAAGACAATTGTTATTATAGGTGCTGGACTGGCAGGACTTTCAGCGGCTTTGCAGGCAGCGGAAAATGGATGCAATGTAAAACTGGTTTCCTCCCTTCCGTCAGAGCGGGCACAGTCTGTTATGGCGGAGGGCGGTATCAACGCAGCTTTGAATACAAAAGATGAAAACGACAGTCCCGAAGAACATTTTACAGATACAATAAAGGCAGCATGTGGTCTGGCAGATCCAAATGCAGTTTGGGGAATGACACAGGCAGCACCGGAGCTGGTGCACTGGCTGCTAAAACTTGGAGTTAAATTTAACATGAGTGGCTATGATGATGTGGATCTGCGGAATTTTGGCGGGCAGAAAAAGAAACGGACTGCTTTTGCACAGAGCGATACCGGGAAGCAGATCATGACAGCTATGATAGACGCTGTTCGCAGGAAAGAAGCATCTGGTATGGTAGAACGGTTCAGCCATCATTCTTTCCTAACACTTCGTCTGTGTGGCAATATTTGTTGTGGCTGCGTAATCAGGGATGAATACAGTCAGGAGACTGTGGAATTACCGGGGGATGCGGTTATTGTTGCCACCGGTGGTATGCACGGATTGTTTGGAAATACAACGGGTTCGCTGAGCAATACAGGAGAAGTCACCGCAGAATTGTTCCGGCTTGGTGTTCCTCTGGCAAATGGCGAGATGATCCAGTACCATCCGACAACTGTGAAATGTGGTGGAAAACGCATGCTCATCAGCGAGGCGGCCAGAGGGGAAGGTGGCAGGTTGTTTGCCATGAAAGATGGAAAACAATGGTATTTCATGGAGGAAAAATACCCGGAGCTTGGAAATCTGATGCCACGAGATATTACCGCCAGAGAGATATGGAAGGTCAGCCATGAATCAGAGGTATTTCTTGACATGACGGAAATATCGGAGGAGATTATTTCAAATAAGCTATCTGGTCTGGCAGACGATTGTATGACCTATCTGCATAAAGATATACGAAAGGAACCGGTGTCTGTTTTACCGGGAATTCACTATTTTATGGGAGGCATTCTGGTGGATGAGCAGCACAGAACGCCGATTCAGAATCTTTACGCTGCCGGAGAATGCTGTGCCCAATATCATGGTGCCAACCGTCTTGGTGGAAATTCTCTGTTAGGAGCGTTATACGGAGGACGTGTTGCGGCAAAATCAGCATGTGAACAGGCAGATGTAGTAGATCTATCTTGTGCGACACAGATAGATTTTCCACCAACGTCTCAAATTTCAGAAATAAAGCAATTAAACAAAGTGATGCAGGATACTATGGGCGTTGTCAGAAATGAGAATACGTTGTTAAATGGGATTCAAACGGTACAAGCGCTGACAGGAAATCTTCCATTGCTTGGCATGGCAGTTCTAAAGAGTGCTCTTGCAAGAAAAGAAAGCCGTGGTGCACACTGGCGGGAGGATTATCCGAAGAGCAATGACGATGATTACCTTAAAACAACGGTAGCCAGATTTGATGGAAAGCAGATACAGATTTCCTTTGTACCTGTTCCAGAAAGGCGGTGATTCACTTGGTATATAAAATAAGAATCAGGCGGCAGGAGAGTCAGAAATCAGACAGTTATTGGCAGGAATTTGAGTTTGACGGAAGCAAAAACAGCTCTGTTGCCAATGTTCTAAAGGAATTGAACAGTAGAACACCTTTGAAAGATAATTCAGGGAATATAGTTACTCCCATCAGCTGGGAATGTAGCTGTATGGTGCGAAAATGTGGGGCTTGCGCCATGCTGATTAACGAACGTCCGAGGCTGGCATGCTCTACATTTTTACATACGTTAAAAGGTTCTACAATCACCTTGGAACCTTTAAGCAAATTTCCGCTTGTAAGAGATTTGATCGTTGACCGGTCAATTCTGTTTGAAAATTTGAAAAAACTGAACCTTTGGCTTGAAAGTGAAGCTTATATGAATCCGTGGACACATGAACCGAGATACCAGTCGGCACGCTGTCTGATGTGTGGCTGCTGCCTTGAAGTGTGTCCTAACTTCTCTGCAAATGGGACTTTCGCAGGCGCTGTTGCTGCAGTCAACGCATTTCGGATTCTGAATGAAGAACAGGAAATAAGCCATCGGAATGAGGTTTCAACTCAATATAAGGAAAATTATTTTGAGGGATGCGGGAAATCATTAGCTTGCCATAACATTTGCCCGATTGGTCTGCCTGTCGAAGAATTGATCGTGAGGTCAAATTCGGTAGCTATTTGGGGAAGACAGTGAGTATCAAAACGCTGATTAAAAAAACATGATTAACCTACATCTATGGTTTTACCAAAAATAGAGACATATCCTTTGTTTCGGTGTGGTAGCGGTTTTATTATGGACTGGATTCCGTCAAGGATGAATTTGATGCTTCCCTGAGAAGTATATCCAGTCGGAAGAATATGTCTCAGCAAAGCAGCAGAAGAGATATTGATCAAATTATGTCAATGTCTCTTTTTTTATGGAAGAAACAGGCTGATCAGAAATATGCAAAAGAGTAGCCTATTTTAATTATTTAACGAAAGGCGAACAGGGGTGTTCACAAGGGTGTGCACCGTTAAATTGTATCAATTTCGTAGTCGCAACGAAACCTTGCTGTTGTGGATATTACATGAATATATTTTGCGCTAGAATAATTATTGGGTATATGTTAAAATATAAAGAACATATATTCGAACGTTTATCAAGGTGGTGTATAGCATTGACAAAGTCAGAGAAACTACGAAAAATTCAGGAAATATTGGAATTAAAGAATCCACAAGAGAATCTGTATGCAGATCTGTTAAAGACAATAGGAGATTTGAAAACAAATTATGGGGATTACATGATTACGGAGCCGATTGACTGTAATGAGGAACTGAAACGTGTTCCGGGAGCGGATTATGAACTTTGTACGGCGTTGCTGACAATGCTGCTGAGAGAAGATCATTTTTCCAATGGTTCTTTTGAACGGAGATTTGCTGACGGGCAGGTGCTTCCTGTTCTGGTGAGGATGAAGGATGTTTTGAGTGCAGGAGTGTGATTTTATGAAAGTCGGGGATACTGCATATATTGTGGAATCAAACAGGTATGTGAGAGAAGTGGAGATCCGCAGGTGTTCCGGCGGGATGTTCCTGGTACGTTTTACAGATACGGGCGGCGGAATACAGGTGAAGGCTCACAGGCTGTTTGCAACGAGGGAAGAAGCTGAAAAGAGTATTGAGAAGGCACCAGAGACAAAGAGGGTGCGTGGGAATCCGTATGACCGATGGTATTGAACGGATGATAAAGTAAATAAATGATCAGGGGAAACCTGTTGCTGTTTGCGGAGAAATCTGTGGATGGCAGCGGGTTTATTTTTTTGTCCGGAAAGTCAAAAAATCAGGGACCAGGACTCCTTGGAACAGTAGGAGGTGGTTTTTGGCTATGGGAAAAATTGAACTGATCGATACCGGCAGACTGACGGAGAAACAGGCCAGGCTAAACATGGAAAAGTGTGCAGAGTTTCTGGCAAGAATGATCCAGAAGTACGGGGATGTGGTTCTGGGGGAGATTGAGGAGAGAAATTCACAGCTGCAGGGGAAGTGATCGAGTGTGCCGGTGGTCTTTTGGGGCTGCCGGTCTTTTTGCGCTATGGAAACCGCATAGGAGAAGGTGGATTTTGGGGCAGTTTTTTTGGTCGTTCTGCGAGTTGGCACAGACTGGTGATTCCGATATATTTTATGTACGGCAACCGTATGACGATGGGCAACCGAAATGAGGTGAAGATTTGAGAAAGAAATGTTACATATATACCCGTGTTTCTACAGCGGCTCAGACAGAGGGATACAGTCTGGAAGCACAGACAGAGCGGCTTCGGAAGTATGCGGACTATAAAGAAATGGAAGTGGTCAGGGAATACTGTGATGTAGGCAGATCTGGAATGAGCATCAAGGGCAGACCGGCTTTTATGGAAATGATGGATGACATTTCCTGTGAGAAAGATGAGATCTCCTGTGTGCTGGTGTTTAAGTTATCCCGCTTTGGAAGAAATGCGGCAGATATTTTGAAGTCTGTGCAGCTGTTGATGGATTTTGATGTGGATCTGGTCTGTGTTGAGGATGCCATTGACAGTTCCACGCAGGGCGGACGTCTGACACTTGCTATCCTGTCGGCTGTGGCAGAAATGGAGCATGAGAATATTACAGTCCAGTTCACGACGGCGAGGATGCAGAAGCTGATGAATGGGGGATGGCCGGGCGGCGGCGTGCCGTATGGATATGTGAGTGTGAATAAGGAACTGGTGGTGGTTCCTGAGGCGGCGGATCTGGTGAGGATGATTTATCAGAAGTATCTGGAACCGGATATGATGCTGAATACGGTTGTGGGCTGGATGAATGAGAATGGTTATAAGCGTGTGGTGAAGGGAGAGGATAAGGTTATCACTTCGGATTTTGTTTCTTCGGTGCTGGGAAATCCTATTTATTATGGGATGATCGTATATAATAGGCGGATAAATTCTGAGGAGATTAAAAAGAATCCGAAAGAGGTTATTTCCATCAGGGGCAGACATGAGGCGATTATTCCGGAAGATGTCTGGATGCGGGTACAGGAAAAGCGGAAGAGCTTGAGAAGACCGCAGAAGAAGGTGGATGATCCGGAGCGGATCAGTCTTCTGTCCGGATTGGTGAAGTGTCCGGTGTGCGGAACAGGGCTGGTTACAAAAAAGAATAAACGGAAGAACAGCAATCGTGGCGGCTATTATAAGATTGTTTATTCTTATGGGTGCCGGAATTATCGTAAGAGTGCAGGGCGTGTCTGTGACTGCTGGCGGACATACAATCAGGAGAAACTGGATAAGGCTGTGATGGAGATTGTGGGAAAGGTGACAGAAACAAGGGAGTTCCGTCAGGCAGTTATGGATGTGGTTGGGGACAGGAGTTCGCTGGATGCCTGT
Source organism: Blautia sp. BCRC 81119 (assembly GCF_003184505.1). Classification (NCBI taxonomy): domain Bacteria; kingdom Bacillati; phylum Bacillota; class Clostridia; order Lachnospirales; family Lachnospiraceae; genus Blautia; species Blautia sp. BCRC 81119. The sequence continues at coordinate 18,378 of NZ_QJHD01000003.1, forward strand.
GAAGCGGATCTGAAAAGGACCAGAAAGGAACTGCACAGTCAGGAGCATCTGAAATATAAGCTGGGGATGGAACTGGACAATCTGGATATTTTTGCAGAGGACTATGACGGAGAATATGAGGCTGTTCAGGCAAAGATTGACGGGGCTTATGACCAGATCGAATGTCTGGAGGAGAAGATCCGGAAGCTGAAAAAGAAGATGGAGGCTTTGAAGAAAGGGGTTCGTTCTTCTGATAATATACGAAAGATTCTTGATAACTTTGATCTGCTGTTTGAGAGAATGAGCTGTGAGGAACGCAGGGAACTGTGCAGGCAGTTTATTGAGCGGATTGATGTTTTTTCTGAGGAAAGGGAAGATGGCAGGATCCTGAAAAAGATTGTTTTCCGTTTTCCTGTTTATTATGAGAGCGATGGAAAAAGAAAAGTGAATGATGAGCCGGATGAAATGGTGACTTTTGCAGTGGACTGTACGGAGCATCAGGTGACGGCTTCTGAGGCGAAAGCGACTTACGTAGAGATCCGTGCATATGTGAAAGAGAAGTATGGGATGAATATTCCTACATTATATATATAGCGCAGGTGAAACGGAAGTATGGTCTGGATATGGGGAAAGCGTATAACAAACCAGCGAAAAATAAGAATCATGTGCCAGTCTGTCCGGTGGAAAAGGAAAAGGCAATTCTGGATGCTTTGAAGCATTTTCGGATGCTGGATGAGGATGTGGAGTACAGGAAGGAGAGTGCAGAGTGAAGAAAAAATGTTATATTTATATCCGTGTTTTTACGGCAATGCAGGTGGACGGCTACAGTCTGGAGGCACAGAAAGAAAGGCTGATGAAGTTTGCGGAGTTCCAGGAAATGGAAGTGGTCAGGGAATACTGTGATGCTGGTAAATCCGGAAAGAGTATTACGGGCAGACCGGAGTTTCAGAGGATGCTGCAGGATGTGTCCGAGGAACGTGACGGAGTGGCATTTATTCTGGTGTTTAAGCTGTCACGTTTTGGAAGGAATGCAGCAGATGTTTTAAACTCCCTGCAGTTTATCCAGGATTATGGAGTGAATCTGATCTGTGTGGAAGACGGGATTGATTCTTCTAAGGATTCCGGCAAGCTGACCATCACGGTGCTGTCGGCAGTGGCTGAGATTGAAAGGGAGAATATTCTGGTCCAGACAATGGAAGGAAGAAAGCAGAAGGCCAGAGAGGGAAAATGGAATGGCGGACAGGCTCCTTTCGGATATGATCTGGATTCCAAGAATAGCACTCTGGTGGTGAATGAGGAAGAAGCGGAGATTGTGCGGATTATTTATGACAAGTTTGGGCATACGGATATGGGGGCAGATGCTATCTGTAATTATCTGAACCAGAGAGGTTATACGAAGAAAAAGGTCAGGGGGCATGAGCTGAACTATTTTGCCAGAGGACTGATCATGAAGATTTTGGATAATCCGGTTTATACTGGTAAGATTGCTTACGGGAAGAATGTTACGGAGAAGGTGAAGGGAACGAGGGATGAATACCGGCGTGTGAAGACTGATGATTACCTGCTGGCAGATGGACTGCATGAGGCGATTGTGGATGAAGAGATGTGGGAGGCGGCGAGAGAGAAAAGGAAGAGGACGGGGGTTAAGTGGAATAAGACACGTAGTCTTGAACATGAGCATATTTTGTCGGGACTTTTGAAATGTCCGGTGTGTGGTGCTGGAATGGCAGGAACTGTGAGGAGAAGGAAGAATAAGAAATCTGGTGAATATAAGGATGACTTCTATTATAGATGTCAGCACAGGAGAAAGATTGATGAGGAACATTTCTGTGATTTTAAGCCATCACTGAATCAGAATGAGATCAATGCAGAGGTGGAGTGGTTCATCAGAGGGATGATTGCTGATGAAAGGTTTCATGAGTATATTGGAGAAAGATTGCAGGAAAAGGTGGATGTCTCGAAGCTGGAAGAGAAGAGGAACGGGATCAGCTGAAGGGGCAGTTACAGCAGGTTGTCGGGGCGAAGAATAAACTGCTTGTGATGATGGATACTTTGGATGCTGGCGATAAGCATTATGCAAGGAAGTTCCAGGGCATGCAGGACCGTCTGGATAATCTTTACGACAGGATTTCTGGTTTTGAGAATGAGATTGCCGATGTGGAGGAAAAGATTAAGGCAGCGTATGGAAGACAAATTAGTGAAAAACAACTGTACCAAATCCTGCAAAAGTTTGATATACTGTATGCAGAAATGTCAGATATTGAAAAAAAGGAGTTTATGCAGTTGTTTATTGATGCAATTGAGTTATACCCGGAAAAGATGGATGATGGGCGCATCATCAGGCAGATTGATCTGGCATTTCCGGTGTATTATGAAGGTTTTGAAGGCGAAGCAATTCGGTTGCTCAACGAAAACACAGTCGAGATGGTATGTTTATTGTCCAAACTCCACGAAGCGAAGCATCATGTGAATGTGAGACTTGACATGGACGAGATGGATTTAACGGCGGCTGAGAGCAAGGCTACTTATGAGGAGATAAAGAAGTATGTTGCAGAGTATAATGATGGGATGAAGGTATCTAATCTGTATATTGCACAGGTGAAGAGAAAGTGTGGAATTGAATTAGCGGAGAATTTTAATATTCCTAGGTCAGAGGGAGCAAAGCAACCACAATGTCCGAAGGAGAAAGAAGAGGCAATTATTGGGGCACTGAAAGCATTTCAGATGATTTAAAATCACAAAGAGGAGTGAATTACATGATGTATAATCCACAACTTGATACATTTATCTGCGTTGTAGAAGCTGGAAGTTTTAGTAAAGCGGCAGAAGAATTATATATAAGTGCACCTGCGGTTATTAAACAGATAAATTCTTTGGAAAACAGCTTAAATTTGCAATTATTTGAAAGAACACACAGAGGTCTTATTATTACGGAAGCTGGTAAATCGCTCTATCAGGATGCAAAATATCTGATTCAATATTCAAAAGAATCGTTGATACGGGCGCAGGAAGCAATGAATCATAATGAAGAAATCATTCGTGTTGGAATATCTCCGATGACGCCACCGGAAGTTTTTGTGGAACTTTGGCCTAAGATACAGAAAATATATCCGGAGATGAAGTTTAAATTGATTACATTTGAAAATACACCAGAGAATGCAAGAGAGATACTGGCTAATATGGGAAAGAATATTGATGTGATAGCTGGAATCTTTGATGAAAAAATGCTTGAACTCAGAGGCTGTGATGGCACTGAGATTTCAAGAGAACCATTTTGTGTGGCGGTATCAATTCATCACAGGCTGGCAAAAAAAGAAAAAATTACACTTGATGATCTGGCTGGAGAAAATCTTATGCTCATGCGAAGAGGATGGAGTTATTATGGCGATATGCTAAGGGATGATATGATGAAAAATCATCCTGAAATCAATATTGTAGACTTTAATCTGTACAATGTAGAAGCATTTAACCGATGCGAAAACAATAATGAGGTATTACTGGCATTCAAGAGCTGGGAAAGTGTTCATCCACTGATCAGAATCATTCCAGTAGAGTGGGATTATACTATGCCGTTTGGAATTCTTCATTCGAAAAAACCGTCCATTAAGGTTAAGCGGCTGATAAATGCTATTAACAAGGTAAAATAAAAATTGAATACATGCGAGTAGAAACCTAAAGGTTAATACTGAATAACAAAACGAGACTTCTAATGGAGTCTCGTTTTGTTATACTTTAGCTGAAGTGAAAATGGAGGATACTATATGCAAATAAAGACAATAAGAATGCTTTAGATAAGAGGTAGGATATGAAAAATAAACGATTTACAGCAAAAATATTGATAGATATAGGAATGACGATATGTTTGCTTCTTCTTATGCCATATAGTCTGCTCAGCGAGACTGCACATGAGTGGATTGGTATGGCGATGCTTGTGCTTTTTATTTCACATTACATACTGAATCATAAATGGGTGACCTCTGTAAGGAAAGGAAAATATAATGCGTTCAGAGTGATACAGACAGTATTGGTTATCATCATGCTTATTCTTATAATGGGTTCCATGATAAGTGGAATATTATTGTCAAATCACATATTTAAATGGATAAAGATTTCCGGAACATATATGACAGCCAGACAGATACATATGTTTTGCGCATACTGGGGACTGGTGGTGATGTCATTACATCTCGGATTTCATTGGAATATAGCGGTAGCAATGGCAGGACGATTATGGGAACATCCATCCGTCATCAGAACATGGGCAGCAAGATCTGTCGCAACCACAATTGCAGGTTATGGTTTATATGCATTTTACAGGAGACAGATAGGAGATTATCTGATTATGAGGATGCATTTTGTATTTTATGATTATGAAAAGGGGATCTTTCCTTTTCTGCTGGATTATCTGGCAGTAATGATATTGATTGCATTTATTGGATATTATAGTGGAGTGTTTCTAAAGAAAACAGGTAAGAGAAAACGAAAAGGTTCATACTGAAAGAAGGTGGTGTATTTATGGAAAAGCGGAAATTAGTACTTACAATTATTGGAGTTGTTATTTTAGCAATGGTAATCATGGTATATATCTACTTTTCAAAACCCGGCAGGGATGAAAAGAAGAATCAACAAACAATAAACCAGGTACAGACCGTACAGCAGAAGACAGATGAGAAAAAAGAAAATACAGAAAAAAATACATCCGGAGATGAATTGGAAAATGTTACGCCGGGAAGCGAAGAATACCGGGGCTTCCTCCTGGATAATGTTCTTCATTCTCCAAATGAAGGGGACATTCATTACAATGTATATATTCCGGATGCATATGACGGGACAAAGGAATATGCACTATATGTAACATTACCCGGATATCAGGGATTATATTTTCAGGGCGTGGGAGAAAATATCCGGACAGAAGATTTTGGATTTGAAGCACAGAAGTATATTACCGATATGATTATTGTAGCTCCACAGTTAAATGACTGGGGACAGACATCAGCAGATCAGACAATTGAACTGACACAGTATTTTCTGACGCATTATATTATTAATCCATCGAAAGTATATATTAATGGTTATTCCGGAGGAGGAGAAACCCTGTCACTGGTATTGGCAAAGCAGCCGGAATTATATACAGCGGCACTTATGTGCAGCTCTCAGTGGGATGGTGCATATGAGCCGGTTGTGGAGATGAAAACGCCGGTATATTTTGTGATTGGCGAAAGCGACGAATACTATGGATCAGAACCTTTTAAAGAGGCATACCAGCAGATACATGAGCTTTACAAAGAACAGGGATTACCGGAATCAGAGATTGATAAACTGGTGGTACTGGATGTAAAAGATAAAGATTACTTTGAAGGAACACCGGTCACTTATCAGCATGGCGGTGGCTATCTGTTTTGTCGTGACAAAGAAATTATGGGATGGCTGTTCAATCAGTAAGAACCAGAATAAACCGAAAGGTTAAGACTGAAAAACTTATCGAAACTTCTCAAAGGAATCTATCAGTATTATAGTATGAATGTAAGATAAATGAAAGAAAACAAGGAGGATACGACAATGGAATATATTTCATTAAATAATGGTGTAAAAATGCCAATACTGGGATATGGCGTATATCAGGTAACAAAAGAGGAATGTGAAAGATGTGTGCTTGATGTTTTAAAAGTTGGATACCGGGCGATTGATACAGCACAGAGTTATTTTAATGAGGAAGAGGTTGGGAATGCAATCCAAAAGTCAGGCATTCCAAGAGAAGAAATCTTCCTTACAACAAAGGTGTGGGTCGAACATTATGGATATGAAGAAGCAAAGAAATCAGTTCTTGAATCCATGAAAAAGTTAAAGACAGATTATCTGGATCTGGTATTGCTTCACCAGCCATTTTCAGATGCTTACGGTGCTTACCATGCATTGGAAGATCTGTACGATGAGGGAAAAATCAGAGCAATCGGAATTTCCAACTTTTATGTAGACAGAATGGTTGATTTTGCATCCTTCAACCGCATTAAACCTATGGTAAATCAGGTGGAAACCCACATCTTCAATCAGCAGAAAGAGATGAAGGAATGGGCAGACAAATATGATATCCGGTTAGAAGCATGGGCACCATTCGGTGAGGGCAGAGGAGGCACCTTTGAGAATCCTGTCATCGCAGAGATTGCAGAAAAATATCAGAAGACTCCGGCACAGGTTATGCTTCGCTGGCATATTCAGAGAGGGGTAGTGGTTATTCCGAAATCAACACACATTGAGAGAATGGAAGAAAACTTTAATGTTTTTGATTTCACACTTTCTGATGAAGATATGAAGACTATTGCAGAACTGGACAAGAAGACAAGCTCCTTCTTCTCGCATCAGGATCCGAATATGGTGGAATGGTTCGTGAAGATGGTTGAGGAAAGAAAAAAGAATAATGACAGTTCAAAAGAAAAAAAGAACTGGTAAGCATAAGAGGAAAAATCAATGAAAGTATTACTTGTCAATGGAAGTCCACACAAAAATGGCTGTACTTATACAGCTCTTTGTGAAGTATCCAGTGCATTAAATGAAAATGGCATAAGTACAGATATTTTTTGGATTGGAAACAAGCCGATTTCAGGATGTATTGCCTGCAGAAAATGTCAGGAAAAAAATAAATGCATCCTGGATGATATCGTGAATGAATTTCTGGAAATAGCAGGGGATTATGACGGATTCGTATTTGGAACTCCGGTACACTGGGGTGGTGCAGGCGGTGCAATCACATCCTTTATGGACAGAGTCTTTTATGCCGATTTAAACGGTGGCGGCGACAGATTCCGCCTGAAACCTGCCGCTGTGGTAATTTCAGCAAGAAGGGCCGGAACAACGGCCACATGGGATCAGGTAAATAAATATTTTGGTCTGATGCAGATGCCGATTATCACATCGAGATATTGGAATATGGTACATGGGACGAATCCGGATGAAGTAAAACAGGATCTCGAAGGAATGCAGGTTATGCAGATCCTTGGAAACAATATGGCATATTTCATTAACTGTAAAAATGTTGCGACAAAAATGGGAATTGAAATGCCAAAGGCACCGGATTTTGTATTTACCAATTTCATCCGATAGAAATTAGCGTGACAAACATTTTATACGACAGGAGGTGACCTTAGAATGAAAACAAAGAAAATAGCAGCAGTACTCTTAACATGCATCGTGGCAATCGGTTTGATGGCAGGATGTGGAGCAAGCAATACAAACCAGTCTGCTTCTAATAATGACAGCCATTCTACAAGTACAAACCAGTCTGGAAATGAAGAAGCGGATACAAATTCCGAAAACACTACAGATACAACAGAAAATACATCAACAGGAAATGGAAAAACATTGGTTGTATATTATTCAGCTTCAGGAAATACAAAAGATGTTGCTGAAAAGATAGCAAAAATTACAGAGGCAGATCTGTTTGAAATAGAGCCTGTGGAGCCATATACAGATGATGACCTTGACTGGACAGATGATGACAGCCGGGTGTCAAGAGAACATGATGATGAGAGCTTAAGAGATGTGGAACTGGTGTCTACAACAGTTGATAACTGGGATTCATATGATACGGTATACATTGGCTATCTTAAAATGGAGTACAGTTTATAGTAGTGTATAGCGTGTACCAAGTTATAATTATGGGGTTGAAAATAACAGTATACACAGATAATGTGGAAAAATGTGTATGACGTTTATATAGAAAATAACATTGAAAAAGAAATTCAAGAATGGGTAAATTCATTAAATTTAAAATAGAATAATAATTACATGAGTGACAGAAGATAAGAATCTGAATTCCCTGTCACTTTTATATTATTTGATAAGAAAAAAGAACTGGTTTATATCCGATAAGAATATAGACTGGTTCTTATTTTTAATATGCTATTATATACACAGGGAGTCGGGGAATGTCGAACTATAGCAAGCCGGAAAAGAAAGCATTGATATCGGTATGAAAGAGTTTTGCAAGTGCAACTAATTCAGATGCCTTAATGTTCATGCGATTTGTTTCCAGTTTGGCATAGGTACTTTTGGTGATGGAGATACCCATAAGATTTAATTTTGCAACTACTTGGTCTTGAGTCATATTGTTTTTATATCGAATTGCTTGGATATTTTTACCAATATCCATATCTGGTCTAATCTTTTGCATAATGATGAACTCCCCTTATAAAATAAAAAGTTTCGTAATACAGAAACATATATATTGATTCTAAAGAATTTAAATTTTATAATGTTTCGTAATAAGGAATTATTTTTAACAGGAAGAGGTAAAAGTATAATGGATGTGGAGATGGAAAAGAGAAAATTTTTAAATCTATGTGGCAAAAGAGATCGAGCATTATTGTCAGGTGAAAAAAGAATGACATTGGGGGATATGGAACGATTGACATATCTGACAGGATTTTTTGAACTGGAGAACTATGGAATCGCCTTATGGAAAGAATTTGGTGATGATGTAAAAGAGCCATTTGAAGCGATGATGAAAATGTTAGATGAGCCGGAGTGCATAGAAGATCGATGGCTTGATGACGAAGCAAAAGGGGAAAAGTGGTTGTTAGAATTTCAGGAACTGGCATTAACGGAAGAATACAGGGAATGGATTCGAAATTATATCGATAAAAAATATGAAGAAAGAGGATTACCATATCCGACAGGAGCAGACTTCGATTAAGAGGTCTGCTTTTTTCTGGTCTTTTGGGAGGTGATAAGAGGTGGAAGTAAGTATTTATGAACTCTTGGCGGCAGCAAGAGAATCGGCTAAATCTGATTATATAAAAGGGGACAGCATTTTGTGTGAGAAGAGATTTCATCCAGATACCCATTACATGGTAGAAATAGAACTGCTGAAAAATGATAACAAGCTGGGAAAAAAGGGCAATTATATACGGAAGTTTTTGACAGAACCGGAGTATCTTCCCATTTTACAAAAGCAGGAAAAACATCTCATAAAAATAAAAAGACAGGCAATTGTTCAAAAAGGAAACTTGCGATATATCCCTCCCCCGGACAGGCTGGACCGCCGCCGGGAGAGGGATCTTTTATAACCGGCTGGGAAGGAACAGTAGTGTTCCTCTGGCGATAGTGGTATAAAAAAGCCAGATTTTCCGCAGGTTTTGGGACGCTGGAACATAGAAAAGTGTTCACGAATGGCACTTTTGCAACGATCCGTTGCAGCAGTGACAACATTTTTGACCTTACGTTAAACAGAAAAAATGAAAGGATGTGATTGCGATAATCATAGGAATTGATCATGGCTATTATGCCATTAAAACAAGACAAGTGTCTTTCCCAAGTGGAATTATTGGGTATGATTACGAGCCGTATACCATGCAGAATGTTCTGCAATATCAAGGAAAGTATTATGTCTGCGGTACGGGAAGACAGACGCTGGTAAAAAATAAAACGTCAAATGATAATTATTATCTGCTGACGTTGGCAGCCATTGCAGAAGAAATCAAGCATCGGAAAGCGGAACGAAAGACAGAGGTAATTCTGGCTGTTGGACTTCCGCTTTCAAGTTTTGGAAGAGAGAAACAGGGATTCAGGGAGTATCTGTTGCGGAAAGAGCAGCCAGTGCGATTTTTATATGAAAGTGAGTTATATGAGATAACAATAAAAGATGTGAAACTGTTCCCACAGGGATACTCTGCGCTTGCTCTGCATCCAGAGTATCTGAAGAATGAACCGTCTGTTCTGCTTGTTGATATTGGTGGCTGGACCGTTGACCTTATGAGGCTGGACAATGCTGTTCCGAATGCAGCAACGTGCAGAAGTCTGGAACTTGGAGTAATCCGATGTATTGATGAGACAGCAGAACAAGTGCGTAGAAATACCGGACTGTCTGTGACAGAAACTCAAATTGAGCGTGTGCTTCGGGGAGAATCTTGCAGTATGGCAGAAGAGGCCAGACGGATCATACAGGAAAACGGACGGAAATATATAGAAAGAATACTGTCTGCGGTGACAGAATCCGGGTTTGATCTCCGGGCAGTACCCACCGTATTTATGGGGGGAGGCTCTGCAATTTTAAAACGCCACGTGACCACACAGGACGCGATTTGCCGCCCCGTTTTTATAGAGGACGTCCATGCCAACGCAACAGGGTATGAACGGATTGTACAGCAGATGTGGGCGAGATGACACGCCCTGTGTATTCGTTCCGCCCGAATCTGAAAAAACCAGAACACCAAAGGGCATGGGAGAAATTTCAAAGTGTTCCAGAAGGGCAGAAAAGCCAGTATCTGGTTCAGGCAATTCTGGAAAAAGAGGATCGAAAATGGCTGGAAGAAGTCATTCAAAAGACGATAAAAGAAAGTGTTCGAGAATTAGGAATATGTGGCACTACGGAACAATCGACAACGAACCCATCATCGGAAGAAATACCAGATCAGATGATGGATTTTCTATCTCAAATGGAAAATTTGTAAAGGGGGTGAGGCCTATGATTGCACGATACATACATTGTTGGATCTGCTAGGGGTAAGGCATAAAATGCATCGTTATCTTTGGTGGGTATTGTGAATAGCTTTCCATGCGGCTTTGGAGTATGTTGTGTGTAGCGAAAGAGAAAGGAGAAAGGTTATGGCAGAAATGAAAAATATCTGCGGAAAGATCCCGATGGACTTACATGAGAAAGTAAGAGAAGAGATTGAACTCACAGAAAGCAGCACACAAAAATTTTTACAACAGGTCATTGAAGAACATTTCAACAGACTGGAAGGAAAAGGAGAAATAAGCATGGGAGCAGTAAGAACAGTAGCAGTACAGGTATCAGAGGAATTATTCCAGAGATTAAAAGTAGTCATCGGAAAGAAACACATGAAACAGAAAGACTTCTTAATTCAGATTATAGAAGAAGCACTGGAAAAGGCAGAGGCCGAATGGCAAAGCAAAGATCAGCCTGAAGAATCCGAACAGACAATTGGAGAATTGGGAACAGAAGAAACACAACCGGAAGAAAGCACTGAGCCGGAAAGGGACAGCGAACCAGAAGAGGAAAGCGAACCAGATGGAGAGAGCGAACCGAAAGAGGAAAACGAACCAGAAGGGGAGAGTGAACCGAAAGAGGAAAACGAACCAGAAGGGGACAGCGAACCGGAAGAGGAAACTGAACCAGAAAGAGAAACTGATCTGGAAGAAGAAACCAAAACAGAAGAACCAACAGAATGGTAACCAATTGATACAGAATAACGAAGGGCGGTATGAGAAATCATGCCGCCTGTTTTTATCAGCAAAAAGGAGGTTGATAGCCGCAACCATTCAATTTTTTGATCTCTTTAGCGGAATCGGGGGATTCCGTGAAGGCTTAAGACGGGCAGGAAACTTTGTCTGTGTCGGACATTGCGAGGTGGATACTTATGCGGATAAGAACTACCGATTGCTGTTTGACACAGAAGGGGAGTGGTATTGTAGTGATGCAAGAACAATTGAACCAGAACGAATGCCAGATTTTGATTTACTCTGTGCAGGATTTCCTTGCCAGGCATTCTCTATCGCCGGAAAGCGAGAAGGATTTGCTGACGCAAGAGGAACTCTCTTTTTTGAAATTGCCCGGATTCTTGAAGCTAAAAGACCATCGTATTTTATCCTTGAAAATGTTCCCGGTTTGTTATCGCATGACAAAGGCCGGACGTTTTGCACCATCCTCAGTACGCTTTCTGAACTGGGGTATCATGTCGAATGGAAAGTGCTTAACAGCAAGGATTTCGGAGTCCCCCAAGCAAGAAAGCGGGTGTATATTGTCGGATATCTTGATTTCCGATGTGCCGGAAAAGTATTACCTGAACCAGAAACAAATGGAGCAGCTCTTGTTCAAATCCGGGCAGGAAGTCAGGGAAAAAGAGTCTACAGTCCAAAAGGATTAAGCTGTACCCTGACATCACAAGCCGGAGGAATGGGTGGAAAGACAGGATTATATGATGTGGGTGTTCCAATTAAAGAAAATACAAAGCTCGGCTACAAACTTGCAAGAGAGGGTGACAGCATCGATTTAGGCTATGCGAATCTCAACAGCAGGAGAGGAAGAGTCGGACATCAGATAGCACACACCCTGACTACAGGTATCCAACAGGGAACACTTCATTTTGTAGATTTGTCTCCGCCACCACTGGTAACTGAAGAATGCAGAAGCCTTAATACCCGACAATGTGGAATCCATAAATACAAAGGAGAATGTTCCGGCGTATTAAGTGAAGAAGGGGCAAGAGCAGTCCTTACACCAGCCAAAGAAAATGTCCGTCAGAACGGCAGACGCATGAAAGAACCAGAAGAACCGATGTTTACAATTACTGCAACCGATCGTCATGGCATCTTGTATCACGGAAGAATAAGAAGATTAGTTCCAAGGGAATGTCTGCGACTGCAGGGGTATTATGATTGGCAAATAAATAAAATCATAGACAGCACTTCTGATGCACAGCTTTATAAACAGGCTGGAAACGGAGTAACTGTCAATGTTATCGAGGCAATTGGCAGATTGTTACAAAAGGCAGACTCCGAACTCAACACACAGGAAGTGTCTGAAAAAGGAATCCATTAGGCATGATCGGTATAAAAGACCAATACTTTGGCACAGAAATCGAGATGACAGGAATTACCAGACAACGTGCTGCAGAAGTTGTTGCTGAAATGTTTGGAACAGAAGCATATTATGACGGCACTACTTATGGAGTCTGGTCAGTGATAGATTTGGAAGGAAAAAAGTGGAAATTTATGTCTGATGGGAGCATTTATACACAACGAAAAGTATACGGTCGAATTGTAGACGCAGGTGGAGAATATTCAACAGAAATGGTATCTCCGAAATTATCCTATGATGAAATGGGTAAGTTACAGGAAGTAGTACGATGTCTGCGACAGCATGGCGGTTTTGTAAATGAGTCCTGTGGTCAGCATGTTCATGTAGATGCATCGAATCATACACCGCAGAGTCTGAAAAATGCACTGACAATTATGTATGCAAAGGAAGATATTCTGTTCAAAGCACTGAAAGTGCAGGAGAGAAGAGCAAATAGTTATTGTCAGAGGGTGCGACCGGAGGTATTGGAGAAAATCCGAAAAATACCAAATAAATCAATCACAATGGACCGAGTAAGAAATGTCTGGTATGGAGGCAGGGATGGAAGTCATACCCATTATGATCATACCCGTTATTATGCTCTGAATCTTCATGCTGTGTTTTCAAAAGGAACTTTGGAATGGCGCTGTTTTGAAAGCACACTTCATGCAGGAAAGGTAAGAGCAAATATTACTCTGGCATTAGCCATTTCCGCACAGGCGATCAATCAGAGATCGACACAGATGAAAAAGACACTGATATCAGAAAATCCAGCATTTACATTTCGTACATTTTTATTGAGACTTGGGTTAATTGGAGACGAATATAAAAATGTCCGAAAACATTTGCTGGCAAATCTGGATGGTGATCTTGCGTGGAGATATGATAAAAGCACGTATGAGTGTTTGAAGAAAAATCAAAGGACAGAAGGAGTCAGATAGAGGTGAGAAAAAATGGAAGATAGATATTACTTCGCTTATGGCAGCAACATGAATCTGGAGCAGATGAAGTACAGGTGTCCGGCTGCGGAAGTTGTGGAAAATGTCCGGCTTGAAGATTATCGGCTGGCATTTCGAGGAAAGGCTCCGGGTAACGGAGTAGCAACGGTACTGCCGGAAAAGGGAAGCTGTGTCGAAGGAGTTTTATGGAAAATCACAGAAGCGTGTGAGAAGAGTCTGGATTTCTATGAAGGATTTCCAAGTTTTTATGGGAAAGAATCGATTCAGGTAAAAAATCAGGATGGAGTGGAGAAAGAGGTGTTTGTATATATGATGAACGCTCCGCACAAAGATGTTCCGGCAAGACCATCGAAGTTTTATCTGGATGGAATTCTGGAAGGATATAAGGATAACCAGATTCCAACAGATTCTGTCATGAAAGCGGTGAAGCGTACCAGACAGGAAGTGAAAAAAGAAAAAAATCGATATACAAGATAAAACGTACCGCAGAGGAAACATCTTCTGCGGTATTTAATTAAAAAAATCTATTTATAATTAGGAAGGAAAAGCACATGAAGGTTAGAAAATTAAAGACCAGAATAGCTGCTTTTGGACTGGCTGTCCTGATGGGCATCAGTACCTTGAGCAGTGTAAATGCGTTTGCGGTCGAACAGACAGGCTCGGAACAGCAGACGGAAGTACAGGCGGTAACAAGCCAGAAAGATACATCGGTTACAGCAGATGATATCACAAAAGCGGTTTCGGATGAAACATTTGCGGTGGAAACCTGTATGGAAGGAATCCATTATGATGCAGAAAAAGAAGATGTTACGCTTGTAAGTATCAAAGATGAGAATGGTGGAGAGTATCATTCTGACAAAGCAGGAACATATATTGCCACTTATATGGTCGTTCCAAAAGATAAGAGTGACAGCTATACCATCACCCGGAAAGTGACTCTGACGGATACAGAAGGTCAGGCACATTCTGAAGAAAATGGTGGAGAGAAACAGAAGTCAGATACAGAATCTGAAGATGATTCGGATTCGCCTGTGCAGAACTACACAGATGTAGAAATTGAAACATCCGAAGAAGATGCATCTGCACAGGCAGTCAAAGAACTGAAAGAGGACATCGAAGAGGGAAATGTGATGGTATTGTCTGCGGCTGAAAGAGCTACAAGCAGCGGTTCCACAGTTACATTGACAAAGGGGAGAACTATTTATTATCCAAGTTATATTGGAAATTATCTTACTTGCCTGTTTACAGTCAATGGGAAAATTGCATACTGCCTTCAGTCCCAGAAAGCATCCCCACCGAGTGGAAGTTATGTAGCACAGGTACTGGACAGCAATAAAAATCTACAGAAAGTCCTTTATTATGGTTATGGCGGGGCAGGAGATCTGACAGGAAGTTATCTGTCTGGAAAAACGGAAGATGAAAAGTATGTGTATACACACATTGCAGCCAGCTACGCTTATGCAGGAGAAGCCGGATTTACAGGGTGTAATTATAATGACCTTGTAAATGCAGGGGTTATCGCATATATCAATTATCTGTTTGGACAGGAAGAACCGCCAAAAGGTGAACTGAGCCTTTCAAGCACAAAGCTGAATGCAGTACGGGATGGAAACATCCAGAAAACACCAAATATCACACTGTCTGGAGATCACAGAAACTATGTGACATTGAGTGTACCGGAAAATGTGACAGCACATAATCTTTCCAAAGGAACAAGTGTTACAAATGGAAAAATCCAGATTTATGGTGGAGATACATTCTATCTGTCTGCGGATTTATTACTGACAGGCAGTTATGCTTCCGGCAACTTATATGGTTCTGTCGGAAAGACATGGAGAACACTGGTGCTGACAACCGGAAATTCCAAGCAGGATATCGGTGTATTTGAAAGTGAAACAGCAGCTCCGGTAAGTTTTAGTGTACAGTGGCTGAATATGACACGCATTGAACTTATGAAGAAAGATGTCAATACACAGAATCTACTGTCAGGAGCAGTTTATGGTATTTATACTGATAAGAAGTGTGAAAACCTGCTGATGACAATGTCAGCAACCGGAAGAGATGGAAAAGCAGTCAGCGATTATTTTGATTCTGCACTGAAAACTGTGTATGTAAAAGAGATCACTGCTCCGACAGGATATAAACTGAATACAGAAGTATATAAAGTAGATGTTGCAGCCGGAAAGACATTGAATGTAACAGCAACAGATGAGAGAGTCACCGGAAAAGTAAAAATCGCAAAGATCGATAAAGAAACACTTGCATTTAAAGCGCAGGGGGACAGTGCTCTTCGTGGTGCGGTGTATGGTCTTTATGCCAAAGAGGACATCGTGCATCCGGATGGCACAACAGGAGTTCTGTATAAACAGGACAGCCTGATTGCACAGGGAGTCATCGGAGATGACGGAACACTGGAATTTTCAGAATTATACCTTGGAGAAATGTATCTAAAAGAAATCACTCCACCGGAAGGATATACACTGGATACTACCAAATATGAGGTATCAGTAACTTATGAAGGTCAGGATGTTGCCGAAGTGACAAGAGACCTTACGGTAAAAGAGCAGGTAAAGAAACAGGCATTCCAGTTAATCAAAATCAGTGAAGATGGAGAGCAGACAGAAACGGACCTGGTTGCAGGAGCAAGATTTAAGGTATATCTGATCAGCGACCTGACACAGGTGAAAAATGGGAAACTGAAACCGTCCAATGGAGAAAGCTATACAGCAAGTGATTTCAAGAATTATGACTTCAGCAAAGAGCAGGTTGCAGTTACTTATGAGAATGGAACCGCCGTACCAGTACCGGAACTGATCACTGATACCAAAGGATATGCAGTCAGCCCGGAACTGCCGTATGGAAGTTATGTTGTAGTGGAAAGCACTACCCCGGAGAATCTGAAAACCATTGATCCATTTGTTGTAAATGTGGAAAATGACAGCAGAGAACCAATGCAGTGGAGAGTATTTGATGACCGTCCGTTTGAATTTTTGTTGAAAATCGTAAAGAAGGATGCACAGACTGGAAATACGGTTTTAAAGGCCGGAGCCTCTTATAAGATTTACGATGTGACAAATAAGAAATATGTGGAACAGGTTGTTCAGTATCCGAAGAAAGAAAAGATCAGTGTATTCAAAACAAATGAGGAAGGATATCTGATCACACCGCAGGAACTGAAGTGCGCTACCTATCGAATCGAAGAAGTAAAAGCACCGGAAGGATTTGTAAGACAGGGAAGCGAAGAGTCCCTGTATGATGGAACAACGATTATTTCACCATTAGAGCAGACTACAAAAGGAACATATAAAGAAAATCCACAGAATGGTATTGTAATTACAGTATCCTCAAACACTGCACATCAGATTGATCCGGATACAGGAGCTGCGATTGTAGAAGTAGAACAGAAAAATGACGAACAGGTAGGAAGCCTGCTCCTGACGAAAAAGGGAGAACAGCTTACCGAAGTAACCGGAGATTCTGTTCTGGCAAAAGTAAAAGCACTGGTTTCTAAAGTAAGAAATACCGTATCTGGTAAAGAAGAAACAGGTATTTATAAAGGCTTTAAATATGAAGAAACCGGAGTAGAAGGTGCTGAATTCGAAGTATATGCCAAAGATACCATCTATTCACCGGACGGAGCAAAGGACGAAGAAGGAAATCCAGTTGTTCGTTATGAGAAAGATGATCTGGTAGCCAAACTGACTACAGATGAAAATGGAACAGCAGTTATCAACAATCTGCCACTGGGAACGTATTATCTGAAAGAAGTTGTAGCAGGAGAGAATTTTGTCCTAAATACAGAACAGAAAGAATTTACCCTGACAGCAGAGGATGATACACAGGCAGTTGTTTATGAAGGCGTTACCTATAAAAATGAAAGACAGAAAGTTTTCGTATCAGTAGAAAAGAAAGATTCTGTCACAGGCGAAAAGCTGGAAGGTGTTATTTTTGGACTGTATGCTGCAGAAGATATTCTTTCTAATCAGGGAGAGGTTCTCGTAGAGAAAGATACCTTGCTGGAAAAGAAAGCAACGGATGCAAAGGGAACACTTACTTTCGACAGTGATCTTCCACATGGAAAATACTATGTCAAAGAGGAAGTCAGAAAAGCTGGATATCTTCCAAATGAGGAAGTATGGAATGTAGATGCAACTTACGAAAATCAGAATCTTGCAAAGATTGAACTGAACAAAGAAGTTGAGAATCAGCCGACAGAAACACGCATTACAAAAACAGATGCAACTACCGGAAATGAGCTGGAAGGAGCCAAACTGCAGGTCATTGATAAAGACGGAAATGTTGTGGAAGAATGGGTAAGCAGTAAGGAAGAACATGTCATTTACGGACTGCCGGAAGGAAGTTATACCTTACATGAGGAACTGGCTCCTTATGAAGATGGCTATGTGTCTGCCAGCGATGTGATGTTTGAAGTCAAAGAAGATGGCAGTGTGACAAAGGTTGAGATGAAAGATGAATATTCCAAAGTGGAAATTTCAAAAACAGACCTTACAACCGGAAAAGAACTGGAAGGGGCAAAGCTTCAGATTATCCGCAAAGACGGAACTGTTCTGGAAGAGTGGATTACAGATGGAAAACCACATTCCGTTGAAAAACTCCCAGTCAATGAAGAACTTACTCTGCGTGAGATCACAGCACCGGATGGTTACGAGATTGCGGAAGATGTCACATTTACATTGAAAGATACAATGGAAGTCCAGAAAGTAGAAATGAAAGATGCCAGAACACCGGAGAAAACAACAGAAAAAACAAATGCACCAAAAACAGGTGATAACCAGAAAATATGGGCGTTTGTTCTGCTTGCACTGGCATCTGCTGGAACAGCTACAGGAGTGACTGTATACCGCAGAAAGAAGTCAAAAATGACAGACAACAAAAAAGAAACAGAAGAAAAATAAAATAAAAATTACAGGATAAACCAATCTGACAGGGCAGGAGATGTGCATAAAGCAGCTTCTGCCCTGTCTGTATATAAGGAGAAGAATGATGAGACGTTTTTATACAGCAGAATCAGTAACAGAAGGACACCCAGACAAAGTATGCGATCAGATAGCAGATGCAATCTTAGATGAATGTCTGCGTTACGATCCATCTTCGAGAGTGGCGTGTGAAGTCCTTGCTACAAGAGGAAATGTGTTTGTAGCAGGAGAAATCACCAGCGGATATGAACCACCAGTGTTTGATGTGATCCGAAAAGTTTTAGAAGAGTGTGGGTATTGTACAGATGGGATAGAAATGGATACGTTTGTACACCAGCAGAGTCCAGATATTGCGAAAGCAGTGAGTGTGTCGAAAGAATTTCGGGATAATATTGGTGCAAAGATAAGAGACAGAAGCAGGGGAGCTGGAGATCAGGGTGTTATGGTCGGATATGCGTGCGATGAGACTCCGCAGCTTATGCCAATGCCGACTGTTCTGGCACACCGGATCACACGTGAACTTTCGGCTTGCAGAAGAAGCGGATATATCAAAGATATCTTTTCTGATGGAAAAGCACAGGTAACCGTAGAATATGAAGATGGAAAACCAGTGAGACTGGAAAGTGTTGTTGTTTCCTGCCAGCATGGTGCAGAAAAGAGCCTGAAGAAGTTAGATGCCGAGATTAGAGAGAAAGTGCTTCGCTCAGCACTCAGATTACTGCCGCCGGATGAGGATACGAAGATTCTGATTAATCCGTCAGGAAAATTTGTGTGTGGAGGGTTTGATGCAGATACCGGACTGACGGGGAGAAAGCTGATGGTGGATACTTATGGCAGTATGATTCCGCATGGCGGCGGTGCATTTTCGGGAAAGGACTGTTCGAAAGTAGACCGTTCGGCGGCTTATATGGCAAGGTATATCGCCAAAAATATAGTAGCTGCTGAGTTTGCAAGCAAGTGTCAGGTGTCTCTGGCTTATGCAATCGGAGTAGCAGAACCGGTTATGATTGAGGTAGATACCTTTGGTACAGGAAAAGTGTGTGCAGATGATTGTCTGGCGGCAGCAATCCCACTGGTGTTTGGAGTGACACCCGTTCAGATCATGGAATCCCTTCGATTGAATCGTCCGATTTTCCGGCAGACGGCAGTTTTTGGTCATTTTGGAAGAAAGGAGTTTCCTTGGGAGCGGACAGATAAGGTACTGGCTCTTCAGGATACGATTCTGTAATGCCTTGGGTAACAGAAGAAGAGATTCAGGCAGCAAAAAATATGACTGCGTATGAGTATTTGCGAACACATCAGGCACAGAGACTGCAAAAGACAAGAACCAGAAATGAATGGCAGTTGACGGACCATGACAGTTTTAAAATCAATGAATTGTCGAGTAAATGGCATTGGAAATCCAGAGATATCGGGGGAGTGTCTGCACTGCGGTTCCTGATTGAAGTGGATGGAATGAAATTTACAGATGCTGTAAAACTGCTGTGCGAAGAGAGTCCGTCTTTTATTCCGACACAGTCTGCCGAAAAGGAAAAACCACTATTTAAACTGCCGGAGAGATATTGTAATTGCAGACGAATCAGGGCTTATTTAAACCACAGAGGAATCAGCGATGAAGTGATCACATATTGTATTTCACATGAAATCCTTTATGAAAGTGTCCCGTACCATAACGCAGTTTTTGTTGGGAAAGATGAATCCAGAAAAGCAAGATATGCATTCCTGCGAGGAATCTATGAAAAAAACGGGAAGGGATTCAAGATGGAGCAGACCGGGAGTGAAAAAAAGTACAGCTTTTGCATTCCACCTGAAAGAGAAACAAAGCGAGTTGCCGTATATGAAGCGTGTATTGATGCATTGGCACACATGACACTGGAAGAAGGAAAGAGGGATAAATATCGTCTTTCCCTTGGGGGAATCGCTGCTCCGAAAGAAAACGCACTGATACAGAGTGAACGTTTTAAAAAGCCGCCGGACGCACTGGAAGAGTTTCTGAAGAACCATCCGGAAATCAAAGAAATTGAAATATGCACCGATAATGACTTTGCCGGGAGATGGGCGAAAGAACAGATGAAAAAACATTACGAGGGAACGTATCAGATTATCTGCAATCTGCCGGAAAAAGAAGGGGAAGATTATGCAGACCTTGCGAAAGAAAAAAAGCAGGCAAATAAATGCAGGGACAGACCATTGGAAAGAAGGTGATAGAGAATGGAAGAAAAAGGAACGATGCACGTACATCTGTTGACGGAGCTGACTGGAAATCTTTATTCAGAAGAATCCGAATGGGAAGAAGATTGGTCGGAGAGTGATGAATATGGAATGCCGTTAGATGGAACAGAACTTGCCGATTATGAAGAAGTCATCCGAGAAGAACTGGAACGTTATGGGGAAGATGATCTCATGCAGTATTTTGATGGAAGTGAGTCCATTCAGGGAAAGATACAAAGTGCAGTTGTTACGATAGAAAACAAAGACGGAATCCTGTACGGCTGTACCAAACTGGAATTAAATGAATTTTTAAGTCAGGAAGAGCTACAGGAATTCACCGAATACATTACAGGACAGTACAGTGACGGTTGGGGTGAAGGATTTGAGCAGAGGGATATAAAGGTGGATGGTGGAACGCTGAATGTGCATTTTTGGCATCCAGATATGGAACAGCCGAAAATGTATGAAAAGAAAACAGAGCAGATTCCGACAAAGCCTGAGAAACAACGTCCCAAGTTACAGTTCCTTGGACATGATGGGAATATTTTTTCCATTATGGGCGATGCCTCAACTCTTTTGAAAAAGAATAAACAGACAGCAGAAGCAAAAGAAATGTGTAAAAGGGTATTGGAAAGTGGGGACTATTACAAAGCACTTTTGATTATCAGCGAATATGTGGAAACTGAGTTGAGTCCACCACCAAAAGAAAATAGGAAGGCAAAGAAGAAACAGCAGCCGGAACGGTGAAAGGAGAGAACGTGAGTAAGTATAAGATTACAGAGATTGAACATCCGAAATATCCATGGCTCCATCGAATACAGGCGGTGTCAGATGTGAATGAGAAAGTACCAAAAGGAACACTGGGCGGTTTTATAGAGAATGAAAACAATCTGTCACAGGAAGGGACTTGCTGGATTTATGATGATGCAATCTGTTGTGAAAACGGTGAGGTAAAGGAAGAGGCTGCACTTTATGATGGCAGTCTGGTCAGAGGTTATGCTGTTGTTACCGGAGATACTACTTTTTATGACAGAGCAGTTGCGAAGAGAGACTGTTATATCTGTGGCGGTGAGATAAAGGAAAATGCGGTAATCAGTGGAAAAGCATTTATTGATACGGTAGGAGTAAATGCACCTGTTATCGGTGGAGAAAGCCATGTGTATGGAGAAGTAAGAGGAAATATCTATATCAAAGGGGATATTTTCCCTTGGGATATATTTAATAACCACACAAAAGATATGTTCTTATATGAAAATGGAAAGTGGAGTGCTTTTTCTGTTCCTGAGAAACTGAAACCGCCACAGTCCTACCAGAAAAGACAAACAAAGAAGAAAAATCAGCCGGAACGCTGAGAAAAGAAAGGATGATGCCTATGACAAATGGCCTGAGTTTGGAAGAACTTATGAAAGAGGGAACATACCCAGAGGAATATGCTGAAGGGGAAAACTGGAAAATATTACATGGAGATACATTAAAACTGGTCAAAGCATTCCAGCCGGGAATCTTTGATGCAGTCATTACCGATCCACCGTATGCGTCCGGTGGAACAAAGCAGAATGAAAGAAATCGTACTACAAACCAGAAATACAGCAGTATGAGTGCTGCAAATGCACTTCCGGATTTTGATGGGGACAATAAAGATCAGAGATCATGGACACACTGGATGGCTGAGTGGCTTTACGATGTGCGGAAAGCCTGCAAGAAAGGAGCTCCGATCTGTCTGTTCATTGACTGGCGTCAGTATCCATCAATTACCGATGCATTGCAGTGGGCAGGATGGATTTGGCGAGGAACAGCGGTGTGGGATAAGGGAAACTCCCGTCCACAGAAAGGCCGTTTCCGCCAGCAGGCTGAATACATTGTGTGGGGCAGTAATGGACCGATGCCAATCAACCGTCCGGTATCTTGTCTGCCGGGAGTCTTCCGATATGGAAATCCGCAGAACCGGATTCATGTGACAGAGAAGCCGTTGCAGCTTATGAAAGATGTCATCCAGATTTGCGAACCGGGAGGTCTGATCCTGGACCCGTTTGCCGGAGCAGGAACGACTGTCCTTGCAGCGGTTATGACAGGCTATCGTGCAGTAGGAATTGAGGTAACAGATTCCTACTACAAACTGGGAAGTGACAGAGTGAGAATTGCATTAGAAGCAGAGCAGAAAGAGGATGAAAAGTAGCCGGGATGTCCAATTGGACATCTTGTTTTTTATAGAGAAAATACTTGGCATCCAACTGGATGCAGGAAGGAGATGGAGCGTATGGAACAGGCGCTGGCTTATGTGTGCTGTTCAGCAGAAGAAAGTCGGGTAAAAGTGCAGAAATATTGCAGAAAAATCTATGAACTTGGGTATGTACCAATCTGTCCGAGATTTGTATTCTCACCATTTTTGGAAGAATCCGATGCAGAAGATATGCAGGGATATGGAAGAATGTCCCATATCCTTTTGCGGAGATGCCGGATGGTAGTCGTATGTGGGAAAGAAGTGACAGGAACAATGAATACCGAAATCAGTATGGCAGACAGACTCCATATCATTTGTACGACACTTGATGGACTGGTACAGATAAAAGAATCAAAATAAATCGGAATCGAGTTAATCCGGTACTACAGAAACTGGTGGTACTCGTTTTGCAAGCATAGCGTTTGGATATCCAAACGCACTTTGGGGAGAACCCCAATCCCCCGGACACAGACGGAAATGGAAAGGAAGGATCAAGTCATGTTAAGAAATGGAGTAATGATTGTAATCGCATTGATGAGCGGAGGATTTATAGGAGTGATAGTGACCTGTTGCATGGTTGCAGCGAAAAAATCCGATGAGGATCTTGGCGGTATGATGAAAGAGGAAGAGAAAAAAGAAGGGACGGTGATGCAATGCGAAAACGAAACCATGTGATCCCGGTACGGCTTAATGCAAGGGAAGTCAGGGAACTGAATGAGCAGGTCGAAAGAAGCGGTCTGAGCCGGGAAGAGTTTATGCGTTCGTTGATTTTAGGAGCGCAGGTTCATGCAAAACCCTGTGAGCATCATCCCGAATTGCTCCGAAAGATTGCAGGCTTATGCAACAATGCCAATCAGCTTGCACATGTTGCCAATGCTTCTGGTATGGCAAGCGAGCAGAGTATTCAGGAAATGCTGCGGCTTACCAAAGAGACATGGCATCTGGTAAAGGAAGAGTGGTAATGACCGATGGCTTATACAAGTGTTATCCCCGTCCACCGCCTGGACCGTTCCATCGAATATGTGAAAGACAAAGAAAAAACCACACAGAAAGCAGACTCTTTGGAGGCTGCCATTGATTATGCCATGAACCGGACAAAGACGGAACAGGCGGTCTTCGAAGATACCATCGGATGTACCAATGAAAATGCGTATGCAGATATGGTGGCAACAAAAAAGAGATTCCATAAGATGGGCGGTGTGGAAGGATACCATCTGGTACAGAGTTTTGCAGAAGGTGAGGTGACACCGGAACTGGCACATCTCATCGGACAGGAACTGGCAGACCGGCTCTTAAAGGGACAGTATGAAGTCGTTATCACAACGCATCTGAATACCAGACATTATCATAACCACATTGTCTGGAACTCTGTGAGCATGGCAGACGGGCGTAAGTACCACAGCAATGCAAAGAGTTATTATACGGAGATCCGGAAGATCTCCGATGAGCTGTGCAGAAAATATGGTCTGTCTATCATTGAATCCAATCAGAAAAAATCAATCCCTTATGTACAGTGGAAAGCAGAACAGGAAGGAAAGCCGACATGGAGAACGGCGATCCGTTTGGATATCAGGGAATCGGTACAGGAAAGCTACTCCTGGTCACAATTCCTAAAAGAGATGGAAAAGCGGGGTTATACATGGAAACTGAACAGGAAATACATTTCTTTAAAAGCTCCGGGAATGGAGCGGTATATTCGTCTGCGTTCCCTTGGAAAAAATTATTCTGAAGAGGAAATACGTGGGCAGATACTACAGCCCAAGGTGAAACGAGTCTATCAAAAGGCAGTACAGATTCATCCCAAAAAGAAACTGACCGGGATTCAGGCACTGTATTATTCCTATTTATATCAAATGGGGGTACTGCCAAAAAGACCGAAAAGGAGTCCATACGCTGTCAGAGAGGATATCCGGAAACTGGATCAGAGGATTGAACAGATTGAGTTTTTAATGAAGCATGACATTACGACCAGAGAACAGCTTGCCACATACCGTGAGCCGTTACAAAAGCAGATTTCAGAACTGATGAAGGAACGCAGAAAGCTCTATCGGAATGACAGTGAAGACAGTGGAAAAGCACGGCTGTCTGAAATCAATGAGGAATTAAAAAATCTCGGAAAAGAAGTCCGTATGACCGTCCGGATTGAAAAGCATTCATTGGAAATCGAAGAAAGACTTCGAAAGGCAGAAGAACAAAACCAGAATGAGAAACGTGTGGAACACAAAGAAAAAGAGAGTCAGGAGGTGAGATAAGTATGAATTACGGAGCAGAACCGGCAGATCAGGTGGTGCGGTACAGTCTGGAAGGAATGGAATACTCTTTGAAGATTACCGGAAATGTGGCAAAGCATGTGGCAATCTTTATTGCGGCCGCCCTGAAAGATCAGAAAAAGACAAGAGGGAAAACAAGGCTTACCAGAATGTTAAAGGAACAGCGCCCGATGAAATTTTTTACCGTTCCGGGTGACCGCTTAAAAGAATTTGCGAAAGAAGCCAAAGCGAGAGGTATCTTATATGTTGTCATCAAAGATAAGGTGAATCCGGATCAGACAGAGGTCATGGTATTTGCAGATGATGCAGCAAAGATGAACCGGGTATTAGACCGGATGAATCTGGATTTTGTAAAAGCAGAATCAGGCTCTATGGTTACAGAAGCAGTGGAAAAAGAGAATGCACCGGAAAAGGCAGAGAACCAGATGGAAAAAGAAACCGGGGAGAATGTACGGACAGAGACTGTTGTCCTGCCGGAAGGCAAGATAGAATTTGAACTGGATGATGCGGAAGAAATGTTCCAGATCGGGGATGAGGCTTTCCCGGAAGGAAATTTTACACATGCGCAGGAGGGGAAAGCAAAGAATCCGTCCGAACCTTTCTCGCGCAACAAAAATATTTCTTCCGGTCGGGAAACTAGCTGGGAAGAAAAGAATGAAAAACCATCTGTGCGGAAAGAACTCGGAGATATCCGTAAGGAACAGGAAGAGAAACGTAAGAGGCCGGACAGACGGAAAAATGCCAGAGAGAGCAGGAAGAAACGTAAGAATATGAAAACGAAAGGCAGGTAATGTATATGGATTTAACAGACATGATTTCAGGTGGAACGGAAGAACAGCAGATTCCTGAACAGAAATTGACCAAGGAAGAATATGCAGCCAAGAAGCAGCAGGAAAGAGAAGAGGTATGGGCTGAAGTAGATTCACAGGCACAGGGAGTTTTTCAGGATGGAGAAAAACTGAAAGGCTTTCTGGATTTTATGGCAGAGTGTAATACACAGAGAACTCCGAATCTGCTTTTGATCTACGGACAGCATCCGGATTTTAAGGTGGTAAGGTCTTATGAACGCTGGAGAGAAGAACACCGTTCAGTAAAAGCAGGGGAGCATGGCATTACTTATATGATTTCCACTGAATACGAAAAAGACGGAGAAATGCGGAGAGGATATACGATCGGAAAAGGATTTGACATCAGTCAGATGTCAGGAAAGCCATTAGAAGAACGCCCACAGCGAAGTCTGACAGAACTGGTAGGAGTTGTCTTAAAAGACCAGTCGGTGCGTGTACAGATTGAGGATAATCTGCCAGACAAAGTGCAGGCCCAGTACAATCCGAGATACCGTACCATTTATATCCGCAACGGAATGAGTGAAGTAACGACATTCCATGCACTGAAC
The DNA here is from genome assembly GCF_003184505.1 of Blautia sp. BCRC 81119. NCBI lineage: Bacteria > Bacillati > Bacillota > Clostridia > Lachnospirales > Lachnospiraceae > Blautia > Blautia sp. BCRC 81119. Next base: position 44,925 of record NZ_QJHD01000003.1, read on the forward strand.
AGAGAACTGGCATGTGCAGCACTGGACCAGCATACCGGAACCTACAGCCGACAGAAAGTCAGCGCACAGGCATATTGTGCGGCCTATGTGATTGCAAAACGTTATGGTGTGGATGTTACCGGATTCAATCTGGAGTATATTGCACAGAGAAATGAATGTGGAAAGAAAGATCCGCAGGAACTGAGAGACTTTTTAAATGATGTCCGTCAGGCTTCCTACAGTATACGAAACCATATCGAACGCAATTTTGGTGCAAAGGAACAGGAGTATATAACCGATGAGTTCGCAATCGGAGACCCTGTAAAAATACCGGAAACCAAGGATGAAAAACCATCTGAACAAGTATCCGGAAAAGAGAAAAAAGCAAAGAGCCAGCCGGAACGATAAAAGTGAAAAAGTTGGACGGTTGGAGTAGCTATTACGGAGGTCTTGTGATATGGTTGGTGTAATAAAAAAAGGAGGTCAGCCAGATGACAAAATACTATTTGAAGATGGATAACATTATGAAAAATATGTTCGTGGTGGCACTGAATGATGAGCTGCAGGCACAGAGTGAGCAGGATGAATGTTTGGAAGAAACGAAAGCTCTTCTGAAAAAAGTAAGTGAATACGACCTCGCCCAGAAACGGCTGCAGATTACAGCCGGGGAACAAAGGCAGATCCGTAAGGCACTGAACAGGCTTAGAAGTAAATATCTTGCAGCCGGAAGATATAGTGATGGAATAGATAAAATCATTATTCAGGTTGCAAAACCGAATACCACCAGACACATGTTCTGGTAGAGAAAGGAGTGGTTGATTGGTCATTTATTCAAGAGAAAAAGTGGCACGACTTAGAGAACAATATCCGGCAGGAACAAGAATCTGTCTGGATTCGATGGACGGAGAAGCGGGTATGCCGCAGGGACTGGAAGGAACTGTGCAGTATGTGGATGATGCAGGTCAGCTCGGCATCAGTTGGGACAACGGCAGAAGTCTCTCACTGATACCGGGAGTGGATTCCTTTCATAAGAAAGAAGGACAGGAACATCCAGAAGAAAAGCCACGCAAGAAAAGAGAATCTGACTTGCAGAGATAAGTAAAAAAAAGCAGGACTTGGTTCTGTGTCTTGTCTTTCTGCCATTTGTCTGGTGGGCGGCAGCGATTACCGCTTGTGCCATTGCACCGGATAAGAATTTTATTCAAATCTTAGAAACGCTGAGCGAAAAACTCGAACAGCCGTTTTTTATCACGTATACACCGTATACGTTCAAATGTATTCTGATATTCACAGCAGCCTATTTCTTAGGCATTGGTATTTATGAATCCCAAAAAAGAAATTATAGAAGAGGTGTGGAACATGGTTCCGCAAAATGGGGCAACGTGTCCGAAATCTGCAGACGTTACTGCGAAAAACGATACACGCAAAATCTGCTTTTAACACAGCATTTCCGTATGGGACTGGACGGCTATAAGCACAAACGAAACCTAAATGTGCTGGTAGTCGGAGGTTCAGGAGCTGGAAAGAGCCGGACGTATGCAATCCCAAACATCATGCAGTGCAACTGTTCGATGGTGATTACTGATCCCAAGGCAGAACTTTTGCGTAAAACCGGAGGTGTTCTGGAACGGAATGGATATGAAGTCCGGGTTTTTGATTTGATCAATCCGGAGACTTCCTGGTGTTATAATCCGTTTGCGTATGTCTGGGATGATAAGGATGTACTGAAGCTGATCAATAACCTGATCCGCAACACAACACCGAAGGGAGCGCAGAGTTCAGACCCGTTCTGGGAGAAGTCCGAGACTGCACTTTTACAGGCACTTATGCTGTATTTGCTGCATGAGGCTCCACCGGAAGAACAGAACTTTCCGATGATCATGGAAATGCTTGGAAGCGCTCAGGTCAAAGAAGATGATGAGGATTACCAGTCCCCATTGGACATTTTGTTTGAAAGACTGGAAATGCGGGACCCGGAGAGTATTGCGGTCAAGCAGTATGCCATTTATAAGCAGGCAGCCGGAAAGACTGCAAAGTCTATTTTGATCTCGGTTGGTGTCCGTCTGGCAGCTTTTAACCTGAAACAGATTGCAAATCTGACCTGTACAGACGAACTGGACTTATACAGTATCGGGGAGAAAAAAGTAGCACTGTTTTGCTGTATTCCGGATGCCGACACCAGCATGAATTATCTGGTCGGCATGATTTACAGTAATCTGTTTCAGACACTGTATTATGTGGCAGACCGGAAGTACGGAGGAAGGCTTCCAATTCCGGTACACTGCATTATGGATGAATGGCCAAACGTAGCCTTGCCGGATGATTTTGACAAGATTCTGGCAACCATGCGTTCCAGAGGGATTTCCTGCAGTATCATCATCCAGAATATCGCACAGATGAAAGCCTTATTTAAAGACTCGTATGAGAGTCTGATCGGCAACTGCGATGAATTTTTATATCTGGGTGGAAATGAAAAAGAAGGACATAAGTATGTCTCGGAATTATTGGGAAAAGAAACATTGGATACCAATACCTACGGACAGACAAAAGGGCGTAGCGGCAGCTATTCGGTGAATTATCAGCAGACTGGAAGGGAACTTTTAACACCGGATGAAATACGGCTTTTAGATAACCGCAAAGCGATTTTGTTTATTCGTGGGGAGCGTCCGATCATGGACGATAAATATGATTTAAAAAAGCATGTGAATTTCAGATACACAGAGGACGGTGGTGCATCGCCTTATGATTATGCGAAAACACCACTGGCTCACGACGACCTAAAGATTGACATTAACAGATTAGACGACTACGAACTGCTGTCTACCGAAGACATCCTTGGTGAATAGCAGTTTTTTGATGGATTGGAGTGATGTGTATTGAAGAAATTTCTCACAGGAGAAAAGAATAGAACAAAAAAGAATACAACTGAAAAAATGACAACCCCGATGCCGATGGGGAGAAAACAGAAAAAGTGGATGAGCCTTTACATGGCACTGGTACTGACCGTAACGGTTGGAGCAACGACCGCATTCGCAGCCGGTGATCCGTTGTCCGTTATCAATAACCTGTCTACTTTTATTTTTTCCCTGATTCGTGCAATCGGTTTGATTTTGCTTGGATTTGGTGTTGTGCAGGTTGGTCTGTCTTTAAAAAGCCATGATCCAAGCCAGAGGGCAAATGGATTTCTGACACTGGCCGGAGGAGTAATTATTACGTTCGCCAAAGAAATCCTGGATCTGATTATGGCGTAAGCCTCTTTGAAAAAGTATATCAGGAAACAGCAGGAGTGCCGGAAGGTACTCCTGCATTCAAAAGTATGTTCAGGGAGGTGAAAGTTTTTGAGCGATAACTGGATTGTACAGAATCTGAACTCTGCGTTGTCTACATGGAGTGAAAAGATGGCAGAACTGTGGACACTGCTTACTGAAAATCCGGCAACTTTTAAAGGCGGCGGCATCTGGCGGATTATGACCAATATCAATGATGCACTGACAGCTATTGCCTATGGATTACTGGTGTTGTTTTTTGCAGCCGGAATCATTAAAACGTGTGGCAGTTTTACAGATCTGAAAAAGCCGGAACATGTGCTAAAAGCATTTATCCGGTTTGCACTTGCTCAGGGAGCAATCACGTATGGAATGGAACTTATGCAGGCACTGTTTTCCATTGTGCAAGGAATCGTGACAACCGTAATGAGTGGCTCCAGTATGGCAGGAAGCGTGACGGAACTGCCAACGGAGATTGTAGATAAGATCGAGAGTGTGGGAATGCTGGAATCCATTCCATTGTGGATTGTCACACTGCTTGGCAGTCTGCTGATCACCGTATTGTCATTTGTGATGATCCTGACAGTGTATGGCAGAATGTTCAAAATCTATATGTATACGGCAATCGCCCCGATTCCGATTTCCTCGTTTGCAGGAGAACCCACGCAGTCTATTGGAAAGAACTTTATCCGTTCTTATATAGGCGTGTGTCTGGAAGGGGCAATTATTGCACTGGCGTGTATTATCTTTTCTGCTTATGCGGCAAGTCCTCCGGCAGTGGGAGATACGGAGCTGAGTGCAGTTACAATCGTGTGGAACTATGTAGGAGAACTGGTATTCAATTTATTGGTACTTGTTGGAGCAATTAAGGCATCTGACCGTATTGTCAGAGAAATGATGGGACTTGGAGGTTAAAAAATATGGATACAAAGAAAACATTAAGATATAACTGGGAATTCGGACGTGAGACAGTAGCGATACGAGTGAGCTCTTATCGGAACAATGGGAATTTATATGTAGGACTCTGCCATAAGGAAGGGAGAGACTGGGAAGATTTTGGAGATGTAACCATTAATCTGCCCTATCAGTTCTTAGAGCCAAATGAGGCTTTTATAACAGGAGATTTTACCAAGGATATGCTTCATTTTATCAAGGAACATAAACTTGGAAAAGTGTTGAATGAAACAGGAAGATCAGGATATGCAACCTATCAGAAGGTAGCGTTTGACCTTGCAAGACTTGCGGAATTTGATCCGGAAGGCGTTGCGGAACACTGTAGATTTGCCGGGATAGAAGTACCGAAAGAAAAACCACAGAAAACGAAGAAACAAAACAGGGGAGAGGAACGATAATTTATGGAAGTAAAGATGAACAAAGAAATCAGGGACTATCAAGAATCCATGTTTATGGGACTGGACCTGAGACAATGTGTGTGTTCTGTTCTTGCGATTCTTACAGCAATCGGAATTTACTTTGGAATGCGTGATATTACCGGACAGGAAATAACCGGATGGCTGTGTGTGCTTGGTGCTGCTCCATTTGCTGCCTGTGGCTTTTTCAAATATCATGGTATGACAGCCGAACAGTTTTTATGGGCAGTGATCAAATCCGAATTGCTGTATCCGAAGAAACTGGTGTTTCAGTCGGAAGATATCTACTACTCCTGCATGCAGGAGACCATCTCGCTGGGAGAAAAGAATCAAAAGGATGGAGCGGAAATCATAAAAGAGCGGGAGCAAAAAGCAGAAGCAAAACAGAGAAAGAAACGCAAGGGAAGGAGTGATGCCTTTGATTAAAACCTTAAGTCAGGCACTTCGGATGGATAAGGAACGCTTCAAAGTTCCGAAATCCGTCCAACAGGCAATTCCCATCCAGCGAATCTGGCCGGATGGAATTTTTCAACAGGGAACGAAATTCTCAAAAACATATCGTTTTACAGATATCAACTATTATATTGCGAGTAAGGACAATAAGACAGAAATGTTTCTGGATTATTCTGAACTCTTAAATTCACTGGATTCCGGCATTTCTGCCCAAATTACCATCAATAATCGGAGAATCAATAAAGAAGAATTCGAAAAGTCTATTCTGCTTCCAATGAAGGAAGATGGACTGGACCACTATCGGGAAGAATACAACGAAATGCTCCTGTCTAAGATTACAGGAACAAACAACAGCATCTATCAGGAACGGTATCTGACCGTCAGTGTACATAAAAGATCGATTGATGATGCAAGAACCTATTTTGCACGTATCGGAACAGACATCGTAACACATCTGGCAAAGTTATCGTCCACAGCAGAAGGACTGGACGCAGAGAGCCGGCTCCAGATTTTCAGGGATTTCTTCAAGGGAGATGTCCCACAGGCATTTCCGTTTGATCTGAAACAATTTGCCAAGAAGGGAACAAGTTTCAAGGACTGGATGTGTCCGGATTCTATGGAATTTGAACGTGACCATTTTAAAATCGGTGACAGATACGGAAGAGTCCTGTATATGCAGGATTATGCAAGTTATGTCAAAGATGACATGATTTCAGAATTGTGTGACTTTAGCCGGAATCTGATGTTGTCGATTGACATCCTGCCAGTCCCTACGGATGAAGCGGTAAGGGAAATCCAGAACCGACTGCTTGGTGTGGAAACTAACGTGACCAACTGGCAGAGAAGGCAGAACGCTAATAATAACTTCTCGGCAATCGTACCATACGATATGGAACTTCAGAGAAAAGAAACCAAGGAAATGCTCGATGATCTGACAACCAGAGACCAGCGTATGATGTTCGGGATTTTGACAATGGTACATCTGGCAGACAGCAAAAAGCAACTGGATTCCGATACGGAACTGATTCTGTCAATCGCAAGAAAGCATCTGTGTCAGATGGCAACATTAAAGTGGCAGCAAGTGGACGGACTCAATACAGTGCTTCCTTACGGACTGCGAAAGATCAATGCCCTGCGTACATTGACAACGGAATCAACGGCTGTTTTAATCCCGTTCCATACACAGGAAATCCTGCAGCCGGGAGGTATCTATTATGGGCAGAATGCAGTCAGCAAGAACCTTCTGGTAGCCGACCGGAAGAAACTGATGAATGGAAACAGTTTCCGGTTGGGCGTCAGTGGATCAGGAAAGAGCTTTTCGGCAAAAGAAGAGATTGTGCATCTGGCATTGAGTACCGATGACGATATCCTGATTCTTGATCCGGAGTCCGAATTTACAAAATTAGTAGAGGCTCTGGGCGGACAGGTTGTAAAAGTATCTGCGACATCAGACAATCATCTGAATGCAATGGATATGGACGCAGCCTACGGCAATGAAAAGAATCCACTGATTGAAAAATCGGAGTTTATCCTGTCTGTGTTCGAGCAGTTGGTTGGAGCAGGAAATCTGTCGGCAAAAGAAAAGTCGATTCTGGACCGCTGTGCTGCAGATGTGTACCGGGATTATATCCGAAGTGGTTATACCGGAGAAGTTCCGACATTGAAAGATATGTACCGACAGTTGATGTTACAGCCGGAAGAAGAGGCAAGGGGACTTGCACTGTCATCCGAACTTTTTATCAATGGAAGCCTGAACACCTTTGCACAGCCGACCAATGTGAATAAGAAGAACAGGATCATGGATTATGATATCCGGGAACTGGGGGAACAGCTTATGCCACTGGGAATGCTGGTTACCTTAGACAGTATTTTCAACAGGGTAATTCAGAACTGGAAAGAAGGAAAAACGACATGGATATTTGCCGATGAGTTCTATCTGTTATTCCGCTATGAATACAGTGCAAATTTCTTCTACCGACTGTACAAGAGAATCAGAAAATACAATGGATTCGTGACAGGTTTAACCCAAAATGTTGAGGAACTTCTGAAATCGGACACTGCAAGACTGATGTTGGCAAACAGTGAGTTTTTGATTCTTTTGAATCAGGCAAGTACAGACAGGGAAGAATTGGCAGCTCTTTTGAATATTTCCGAAAACCAACTGTCCTATATTACAAATGTATCGGTTGGCAGTGGCCTAATCCGTTGCTCTGGGAATATCGTACCATTTGAGAATACGTTCCCAAAGAATACAGACCTTTATAAACTAATGACAACAAAACCGGGAGAATCATAATGAAGAAAAAAGAAGAAGTAACGATAACTTTTTATGCTGCAGAGTGCGGTGAGTTCCATGATTTAGGAGAATATACAAAATGCAGAACGCTGGAAGAGGCATATAAAAAGTACCAGAAATATTGTAGAACATCTGCCAATATGTGTCCGGCTATTGAGTTTTCTATTCATGATCCAGAATCAATTTATTCAGACATGGAATATCCATTACCGTTGTCATCAAAAGACAGGGGAGACTTGGAACTTGTGCCATATTACAACGAACATCCACTGGTAAATGAGGCAATCAGACAGGTGGAGCAGTTGCAGAAACAGCAGGAAAAAAAGAAACATCGGGATGTTGCCCGATGAGATAAGAGATACGGAAAGAGGGTGACCGGATGAAAGATATCAAGGAACGGGTAAGGGATAAGAATCCGAAGATTCGAAATCCGGCTGCCCGACTTCCGAAAGAACTGGTTCGCTCAGCGGTTCTGGAAGCAAAAGAAAAGCCAAGGGAACTACATGAAAAAAGCAGTGGGCAGTCAGAATCCCCAACACAGTATGGAACTGAAAAAATAGAATCCGTACAGTACAGAGCGGCGAGTGTGGCAGGAAAAAGTATAGGGAAAACCACATATCAAGGTGGAAAAAAACTTGCTGGAGTGACCTACAGGAAGATAAAGGAAAGAAAAAGCAGACAGGAAGAAGCGAAAGCTGCCGAAGAAGCAATGGAGCAGGGGGCAGAAAGCGGAAAGAAATTAATCAAGTTGAAACCGGAGCAGGCAGCACTTGCCAAGGAGAATGGTAAACGGCAGGTGAAAGCAGCACCGAGAGTGGTAAAAGTATCCGGTCTGTCTCAAGAAAAAATAAAGACACAGGCATCCATGCAGAAACAGCAGATGGAAAAAAGTCTTCAGGCGATGCAGAAAGCAAGAGCAGCCCAGATGGCAAGAAAGTCAGCACAGGCATCGGCAGAAAGTGGAAAAGCAGTCCTTCAGGTAACTGGAAAGGGTTCAAAGTTATCCGTACAGGGAATTACAGCAGCGATTCAAAAAGGGGTAGTAGCTCTTGAAAAAATGGGAAAATGGATTGCTGCCGGAGGTAGTGCATTTCTTCTGGTATTTATTCTGATTGTGGGAATCATTGCAGGAGCAGCTTTCAGCAGTAATTCGGAAAGCTCCGAATCCCTAAGTGAAGAAGTGCTTGCGTATACTTCTGTGATACAGCAGTATGCATCCCAATACGGCATTCCGGAATATGTGTCTGCGATACAGGCCATCATGATGCAGGAATCTGGAGGCAGGGGAACAGACCCGATGCAGTGTTCGGAAAGTCCATATAATACAAGATTCCCACACACTCCTGGTTCTATTACTGATCCGGATTATTCGATAGAGGTTGGAGTACAGACCTTTGCAGACTGTATCAGACAGGCAGGATGCAGCAGTCCACAGGATCTGGACAAGCTGAAACTTGCATGGCAGGGATATAACTATGGAAATGGCTACATAGGATGGGCATTGCAAAGAGGCGGTTATACAGAAGCCAATGCATTGCAGTTTTCACAGGAACAGGCAGCTTCGCATGGATGGAGCAGTTACGGAGATCCCCAATACGTTCCCCATGTGATGCGGTATTATTCCGGTGGCAGCCTGTTTGCTGGTTTGTTTGGTAATCAGCAGATTGTGTCGGTTGCAATGGGGCAGCTTGGAAACAGTGGCGGTCAGAAGTTCTGGAGCTGGTACGGATTTGACAGTCGGGTAGAATGGTGTGCCTGTTTTGTAAGCTGGTGTGCGGATCAGAGCGGTCTGATTGCAAGTGGGAATGTTCCTAAATTCTCATTGTGCAGTGATGGAGTGTCCTGGTTTCAGGGAAAGAATAAGTGGCAGAGTGGCGGAACAACTCCGACAGCTGGAATGATCATCTTTTTTGACTGGGATCATGATGGAACATCGGATCATGTAGGAATAGTAGAAAAGTGTGAAGGTGGAAGAGTTTACACGATTGAGGGAAATTCCAGTGATCAGGTACGGCAGAGAAATTATGCAGTAGATTACAGTTCTATAATGGGATATGGGGTGATAAATTGATGGTTTCTTTCATAATTTGTTAAGGATTTTATAAGGGAGTTAATGAATTCTTTGGAAAATAGTCACAAAATAGGCACAGTTGATTGATAAATTGTTATTGTAACTTTTAGTGATAGACATATAAAGAGTTAGAAATCTTTATAATTGACTTGAATTAGGAGGTAGTGAATATGAGTGATCAGAATGTAAAAGCAGCACAAAAATATTTAAATGCGATGTTTGGTGGACATAAGGATTGGGTAAAACTGGATGAAGATGGAAAGACCGGAACAGCCGTGATGCAGGGAATCATTCGTGCATTTCAGATTCAGAATGGAATCTCAACGATTACAGGAACGGTTGGACCACTTACTATTAATACCATGAAGAAGTTAGCCATTATTACAAAAATGGATCCGAATGATACTCCGCAGGTTAATGTATGCTTGATTCAGTGTGCTCTGTTTTGCAAAGGATATGCTGCTGGAGGAATTACTGGAATTTATTATACATCAGGAGTAAATGCAGTTAAAAAGATGCAGGAAAATGCAGGACTGGAAGTTACGGGCAAAATTGATTGGAAAGTTTGGTCTGGATTGTTATCCCTAAACTGGTTTACAAAGGTTTCTGGTGGGGATTCCAATATTGTTCTTATTCAACAGCAATTAAATAGTGACTGGTCAGATGTTATTGGTGTTGGACCTTGTGATGGAATTGCCTCAAGACAGACAATTTTGTCTTTAGTTGGTGCATTGCAGGCGGCTGAAGGAGTTACAACTGAATTAATTACAGATTTGAATTCAGTTAATTTTGGCGATGCAACAACAAATGCGTTTCCGGGTACATTACAGAACGGACAGAACTCGACGAAATATGTTCCATTTAATAAGATTGCTCAATACGGACTATATTTTAACGGATATAATCCGGGAAGATTCGATGGCGTGTTTGATTCGACTACAGAGTCAAAGGTGTCAGAATTTCAGGAGTTTTATGGTCTGACAGGAATTGGACTTGTAACAAAAGGAAAAGTAAATGTTTCTACTATGAAATCATTGCTTACGAGTAAAGGCGATACAAACAGGGCAGCAAAAGCGTGTGACTGTGCAACAGTATTAAATAAACAACAGGCATTAGATATAAAAAATGCAGGGTATACTCATGTAGGACGTTATCTGACAGGTTCTGTTGGAAAAGAACATACACCGAAATATTTGACATCAACAGAAGTGAAAAACATTGAAAATGCAGGATTATCGGTATTCCCGATATATCAGGATGGAGGATATGAATTAAACTATTTTAAGGATCCGTCCCAGGGAAGTGTTGATGCACAGACAGCAATTTTAGCAGCCGAGAGAATCGGTATACCAAGTGGAACGACTATATACTTTGCAGTGGATTTTGATTGTTATTCATATCAGATTGATACATTTATTATACCTTATTTTGAACAGATTCACATGATCTTTTTCAGTTCGACAAATGATAAAAATTATAAAGTCGGCATTTATGCACCAAGATATGTATGTACTAAAGTTTATGAAGCAGGATTGGCAAGTAAATCATTTGTGGCAGATATGTCAACTGGATTTAGCTGTAATTTGGGATATTCGATGCCGAAGAACTGGGCATTTGATCAATTTTGTGAGTTGAACTCATTTTCTTCATCACCTTCGTTCCCACTGGATAAAGATGCATATTCAGGGAGAGATACTGGATTTAAAAAGTTCGATGCCGTATCGACAAAAACAGATGAGGAAATAGCGCAAGAAAATCTTCGGGCAAAGGTAAAAATAGCACGAAATCAATATGTCTATAATGTAATGGAGCCGCTTGGTTATCTGAATAAAATTATGGATGTGGGTGTGGAGTATGATAAGGAAATTTCACTGGGAACAATGATGAGTCCTCAAGGAGCAATTGATATTTCTACTAAAATATCCACATCGCTTGAAAGTTCAACTGGTAAAATTTATAATATAAAAGTGGATATAGGAAATGATGGAGAATTGACACAAACTTGCAAAAATCAAATTATGGAGATTTCATCAAATTTATCAGATACAGGTATAGAGGGAGCAGATAACTTTGGAAATACGATAGAAAAAATTGCTTTATCGGTTAAATCTGGTAATATTGCTTTTGAAATAAATAATGTTTTTGCCAATAGTGTAGAGTTTTCCATTGTATTTAGTACATCAGATTTGCTGCCAGAAGAGGAAAAAGAGTGGACAATATCGGTTGCTTTGATTTTTACAATGACATTAAATTCTAATAGTGGTCTTGAATTTAATGTTGTAGAATTCACAAAAGAGCATAGTAATATACTGGCAGGAGCCGTAATATTAGTTCTTGCGGGTGCATTAGTTGTAAATGCAATTCCGTCAATTATTGCTTTATTTTCAGCTGGAGCAGGTACTGTTTTTGGTTTGTTGATTCAAGCGCTGTAAATTGTAAAAGAATAAAAGAGACAATGGCCAGAGGTTCGATTTTATAAAGAGGACCTCTGGCAAAAGGGGGATTAAGAAGAATGCATATTAAATCAATTGTGTCAGATGAGGATAGGGAAGAATTAGAAAGAATGCTTTCGCTTGGGTTTATAATTCCTAATCAATTATTTAAAACAAGACAGAAAAGTAGAATGATTATCTATATTTTTACACCTGTAGAATTTTTACTGTCGATTAATTGTTATCTGTCGGAAAGTTATTTGATGTTTGGAATAGGGATTGGAACTTGTGTGGCTTGTGTGGCTTGGATTATTTGGTATCAAATGATTGGTAAAAATTTTGAAAAAAATGTTCATGAATTTGTCTGGGGTAGATCAGGATATGAAACGGTGGATATCGATGAAAACGCAATTAAAATAGATGAAGATCAAATTTATGAATTTAAAAATATTGATAGAATGTTCTTATATAAAAACTTCTTTTTTTTCATAACAAATGAAAAGAAAATATTTATATTTAAAACGACAGATATGGAGTCGGATGAACTTATAAAAATTATTAAAACAACAGGGATTTTATTTGAAAAAAAAGAAAAACCATTTAATATTTATAAGTATTGTAAAAAAGGAAAAAGTTTTTAAAAATAAGCAGAGGATGGTGGATTTATCATCCTTTTAGAGAAGAGCATGTATTTTAAAGGGAATCTGGTTTTGCAGGTTCCCTTTTTGCCATCAAAAACGTTGATGTTTTATCAAATGACGCTAAAAATAAAAAGAATAATGCAGGGGGTGACATTATTAGTTATCGCTGTAATATTTGGATAAAATATAAATAAAACATAAAAAATATAAATAAATTATAAAATGGCGACAGTTTTTTCTTGTTCAAGTGTTTATTATATAGAGGACAAAATAAGACAGCAAAGGAAGTGGTGCTGTTGCATCGGAAAAATGACACAAAATTAGTGATGTCCATTCGGGAAAAGAATTGAAGGGGATTCTTTTCCCCATTTGTCGTGTTACGAAAGACTGAGGGTAAGAAAATATGCTAGAACTTGCAATCTGTGATGATGACATCATCCTATGTAATTGGTTAGAACAGAAGCTGCTCCATTATGGGAAAGCGAATGACTGTCAGATATCTATAGAAATATACTATTCTGCGGAGCAGCTTCTTAACAGGCTGGAAGAAGAATCCTACGATATGTTATTCCTTGATATTTGTCTGGAACATGAGAATGGAATTGATATCGGAACGGAGATACGAAAGAAAAATTATGGAAAAGAACTGCGGATTACCTATATTTCAACATATCAGGAATATGCTATGAAATTATTCCGTATTCATCCATTTGATTTTCATGTAAAGCCAATCCGAGAGGAAGAACTTTTCCGGGTGATAGGTGAATTACGGGAACTGTTAAAAGAACGGAAGAAAATATTTGAATATACGGATACAAAAGGAATCCACAAGATTTCTTATGACAAGATCCTGTATTTTTATAGTCTGGGAAAAAGAGTACATATCGTGACATCGGAAAAAGAATATGAATATCGAGGAAAATTAAAGGATGTAGCGGATGTAACAGAAGAATATTTCTTACTGATTCACAAGTCCTATCTCATCAATATGGAACACGTGGAGCATTACGAATATGACAACGTGGTTATGAAAGACAAGACACGTCTCAGTATCAGTAAAGCAAATCGCAAGAAGGTCAGGGAAAGACTATTACAAACGGAGAAGAAAAGATTATGAATATCCATTTGATCACTTATCTGACAAGTAAATTATTCTGGATTTATACTGTGTTCCGTTACAATACCATCCTGTATCCAAAAAATGAGGATACACAAAAGCTATTTGCATATTTTTGTGCATATCTGCTTTCATGCTGGGGAAGCATGCAGTGGGGAACGATGTACGGAGATCTGATCTTTGAGCTGATAGCTCTGTTAATTATAACAGTGGCATATCAGGCAGACTGGCAACATCATGTCTGGAATACACTTATGGTATATATTATGGGAATTTTATGTGATGGGATTCCAATCGTGTTCTTTCAACGGTATGCGGTAGCAAGAAATCCGGTGCATCATCACATGGGACCGGGAACTATTGTAATGGGAAATTTTATATTCTTTTTACTGGAAGTCATTATTGAAAGAAAAGTAGGTGTAAAGAGAAGTTATTATATAAAGAACCGTCATTGGCTTGCTATGCTTTCTGTCCCGGTGATCAGCATTATAGTCTGTATCAGGATATTGCTGCCAGACAGAAGAGGTGTGCGGTCTACGATTGTATTATTCTTACTGTTTATCAATGTGTTTATTTTCTATCTGCACGATGAGGTTCAGAAAAGTTATATTGAAACAGCAAAACAGGAAGAGATGAAAATTCAGATGAGCCAGTATGCAAAAGAACTGGAGATGATGATGAAATCACAGGACAGGCTGAATAAGATACATCATGATTACAAGCACCATCTTACAACAATAGGGGCAATGGCAAAAACGGGAGGAAATGAAGAGATTCTATCGTATCTGAAACAAATGGAGAATATAGCCGGAACAGCCTTATGTCATCATTTATATACAGAAAACCGTAATATGAATAATCTGCTGAATTATATTTTGGAAGATTCGAAATCAGTAATTGAAAATCCGGAGATTTCTGTAGAAATACCGAATCATATAGGGGAAGAATTATTTGATATAAGTATAATAGTGGGAAATCTTATGGATAATGCTATTCGTGGGACAGCAGCTTCAGATGAAAGGAGATTATCGTTTCAGATGTATTATGGAAAAGGAATCATGAATATCCAGATTGAGAATAGCATAAAAGATACACCAAAAGTGCGGAATGGAATTTATCTGACAACGAAAAGCAGGAAAGAAGGACATGGAATAGGATTACAAAATGTGAAACTCGTAGTAGAAAAATATCATGGTCAGATGGAGATCTGCCATACGGAGAAATCCTTTCAAGTGAAAATATTATTATATATGAAATTAGATGAAAAATAGTAAGGCGATGGTGTCTTACTATTTTTTTCGACCGATTTCGTCTATTTTTGCCACCTCAAGGGGCATTTTTACCATTTATGAAAATTTTGTGATTTTTTAGATTATAGTAGTGCCAAAGTCAGAAAAAAGGAGGGTAGCGGTTATTTTGTAAAGGAATTATAGAAAAAGATTACAAGAGGGAGAAAGAGACTATGAAGAGATTTCGAAAGTCGGCTATAGCCTTAGTACTTGCACTCCTGATGGCACTACAGGGAACAGAGCCTATTTTTGTACAGGCAAAAGAGGCCATTGAGGATGTACAGAAGAATGCAGATTTCTCCAGACCAGAGGCTTTGACGGAAGAGGAAGCAGGGATTACAGATTCCACATCTGGAGAACAAGATAAGAGTCAGCAGTCTGATGCGGACGTACAAAATGAAACGACGCCATCAGAAGATACAGAGACGCAGGAAGAACAGACAACTCCAGCGGAAGAAACAGAAGAAAATCCGCAGGAAAAAGAAGTGGAGTTGAAAGAACCACAGGATTACTATCCGATTCCAGAAGAACCGGAAGGTGAACTGATTGATTATGATGCCATTTCCAAGACTTATAAGACAGGGGACAAGCAGTATACAACCGTTTATGGAGGTTATGTCGGAACTTATAAGAATGAGGATGGAGATACCGAGCTGGTTGATAATACACTTGTAAAACCAGAAGAAGCAGATACTCCGGCATCCGAAGAAGCACAGGAAGCCAGCAGTGTAGTGGCAACTGAAGAAAAGGAAGAGAAAACAGAAGTTTATCAGAACAAGGCAAACGATTATGCTATCCTTCTTCCGGAACAGATGTCAGAAGAGAATGGTGTAACGATTGAAAATGGAAAGACCAGAATCGGGATCATTCCGGTAGATGGAGATTATACACATTCCGTTATTAAAGACAATGCGATCCTTTATAATGAAGTTTACGAGGGCGCAGATGTTCAGTATACAGTACTGGATTCCAGCATTAAGGAAGATATCGTACTTCAGCAGCCAACAGACAGGGAAGTCTATGAATACGAGCTGCAGATTCCGGGGTATCAGGCAGAAGTAAAAGACAATCAGGTCTATATCTATCCGGAAGGGAAGACAATCAAAGATGCGAAGTATCTTCTGGAGACGCCATCAATGGAAGATGCTGCCGGGGAAATCAGTTTCCTGATCACATTGGAACTTCGGGAAGAAGATGGAAAAACAATCCTGACCGTAAAACCAGATAGGGATTGGCTTTCGGCAGAAGAACGTCAGTATCCGGTCAGGATCGATCCGACACCAGTAGAGATTCAGAAGAGTTCCTTTAACATGATCGGTGTGGAAGAGGGAAGTCCTACCAGTCAGATTGGTGACAACAATTATCCGTATGTCGGATTTGATGATGGTATTAAGTCTGGGAACCTTGCAGGATTTGGTACTGCACACCAGAACTGCCGGACTTATATCAAAGTAAATTCAAATTTTAGTCAGATTCCGAAAGATTCCAAAATTGACAGTGCAACATTTGCAGTCAGTCAGAAAACTGCATACAGTGGTGGTGCATCCCAGTTTGGACTTTATCGTGTAGATCAGTCGTGGAACACCTCCATCACATGGAAAACAAAACCAGTAAATCTTACGTTTCAGGATGTACAGAATGCAAGTACCAGCAGGAACAGCTATATCAATTATGACGTCAAAGATCTGGTCAATGACTGGGTGCAGGGAACTCATGCGAATAACGGATTTGCACTGGTAGCCATTGCCGAGGCAAATAACCTTGGAGCTTCTATGCAGTGTGAGGTACTGAATAACAGGGCATCCGTTTATGGACCGAAACTCAGCATCCAGTGGTCACCGGCTGAAGATCCATATCTGCGAGATATGTCACTGGATGAAACAACGATCCTGCTTCGCCCGATGACAGAAAAGAATACAAATGGAAAGCTGAAGTTTGATGCCGTATTTGCAGACGGAATTGCAAAGAGCAAATCTACAGTAGAATATTATCTGCTTCCAGATGAGGAAAATGAAGAACATCACGAAACAGATGCAAAACCATTGTATTCCTATCCAGACAGTACTGAATACAATAAGCAGTTCCCGGAGGCGAATAAGTATTACAGCAAAGATTCCAACTGGCAGAGTGCACTGTATTCAGGGCTGACGAAGGACAAGCTTTATAAGATCAAAGCAAAAGCATCGAAAGAGATTGATGGAAAGCTGGAAACAGGAAAAGAAGTGACCAGTGACAGCTTTGTGATCTATGAAGTGAAGCAGTTTGATACATTCCCGAAGATTGCAAAATATTATGGTGTTCCGCTTAAGAACATTATGAAAGACAATCAGGTTATGGACGCACTGGTAGTCGCAAATAACACGATCTTTATCCGTAACCCACAGACAAATGTTCCATATAGTCCTGCACCGCTTACCGATCAGGATAAGATGCGGATTGACGGAGCATTGATGGGAAGAGGCCTGCACTGTGAATTTGGATTTGAACCAGTCAACTTAAATACTGGTAACTTCTACATGGATCAGTCCGATGCGACGATGAATGAACTGAATGGAGAATTCTCCATTACAAGAAGCTACAATTCCAAAGGAACAGACCAGCATTCCATGTTCGGACGTGGATGGAGCTTTAACTATGACCAGTCACTTTCTCAAATGGAGGACGGAAGTCTTCTGTATATGAGAGGGGACGGAAGTTATCTGATCTTTGATAAGAATGAAGATGGAAGCTACACTGCTCCGGATGGTTATGTATATGATTTAAAAGCAGTCAGCTATAAAGATACAGACCATGACTACATCGGATGGGAACTGACAGATGCGGATCAGAGCGTCTGGTCATTTGATAAATATGGAATTTTACGTTATGTAACGGATGTGAATGGATTTAAGACAGTATTAGATTATGACGATGATTATAATCTGAGTAAGATTACAACACCATCCGGAAAAACATTCGGGGTAAAACAGGATAAATTCGGGCATATCAAGGAACTGTCTCTTCCAGATGGTGGAAAAGTTTCTTACAAATATGATGAGCAGGGAAATCTGATATCTGTAACAGATCCGAATGGAACAACAAAAGAGTACAAATATGATGATGACAGCCGTATGACAAGCTGGAAAGATGAGAATGGCAATACGGTTGTAAAGAATACTTACGATAAAGAAGGAAGAGTTGTAGAGCAGACTGATGCAGAAAAAGGAACGGCAACTTTCAAGTACGGAAAGAGTTCTACTACAACAACGGATAACGAAGGAAATAAGACCGTTTATCATTATGATGATCAGTACCGCACAACATCCATTGAATATCCGGATGGAACAACCTGTGAAAAGACTTATAATGCAGAGAATCAGCTTGCTTCCGAAACGACAGCAGCCGGAACAAAAACTTACACTTATGATACATTTGGCAATGTAGCAACGGAGACAAGAGAGGATGGAAAGACAGCCTCTTATACTTATAATGAGCAGAATAAGCTGACCAGTGCAACTGGATATAACGGAGCAACGGTTACTTACAGTTATGACGGTAATGGAAATATGGTCACATCTACAAAACCGGATGGAACAGCCATTACCTATACTTACGATGACAAACATCGTATGGTATCCCAGACAGACGGCAGAGGTGTCACAACAACGTATTCGTATGACGGACCGAACATGACCGGATATGTGGATGGAAATGGAGCAGCATGGGGATTCACGTATGACGCGATGAATCGTGCAGTTACCATGACAGATCCACTTGGAAATGTAACCTCGAACAGTTACGATGCGAATGGCAATCTGACTTCCAAGACAGCAGCCGATGGCGGTGTGACCGCTTATACGCTGGATGGTGTGGGAAATATTACAGCAAGTACTGACGCACTGGGGAATACCACCACTTATACTTATGATAAGATGTACAACATGACCAGTGGTACAGATCCGAAAGGAAATCAGATCAGCTACGTTTATGATAAGAATTATCAGCAGGTCAAAGCAACCGATGCAAAAGGAAATACAATTACTTATAAGTATGACAGCATGGGACGTGTCATAGAAGAGAGTAATAAAGATTTTGGAACAAAGCTCTATGAATATGACAAAGCAGGAAATCTGAAAAAATATACCGATGGAAATGGAAATGCAACCGTATCCAAGTTTGATTCTCTTGGACAGGTGCTTCAGTCCAAAGATGCAGTTGGTAATATAACCAAATATGAATATGACGCATTAGGAAATGAAACCAAGATTACTTATGGAGATGGAAGCAGCCATTCCAAGGAATATGATAACTGCGGAAGACTCGCTAAAGAGACAGATGAATTAGGTGCAGTTACCACTTATACTTATGATGCGGCAGACAATCTGGTATCAAAATCAGATGACAGTGGAAGAACCTGGACTTATACCTACGATAATACAGGAAACCGCTTAAGTGAAACCAACCCAGAAGGTGGAACTACCACATATACTTATGATAAAGCAGGAAATCTGGTATCTTCTACCGATGAAGAGGGAAGAACAGATACTTATGCTTACGACAAGGCAGGAAATCTGACTACATCCAAAGATGCCCTTGGATATACCGTATCCATGAAGTATGACTTAAATGGAAATCTGGTATCCTCTACCGATGAAAATGGAAATACCAGTACCATGACTTACGATGGTAATGGAAACATGACATCGGTAAGCGATGCAAAGGGCAACATTACAGCAATGAAATATGATTCCACCGACAATCTGGAACAGACGGTGGATGCCCTGAAAGGAAAGACCACTTACGAATACGATTCACAGGGCAACAGCACAAAGATGACAGATGCCCTCGGCAATGCGTATAGTTATGTGTATGATAAAGAGGGAAATAACACATCCATAATACTGCCGACAGGGGACAAGGTGCTGATGGAGTACGATGCCATCGGACAGCTTGTAAAATGTACGGATGCACAGGGACTCGTAATCACCTATCAATATGACGGAGCAGGCAACCTGATCCATTCCTCCGACAATGGTGGAAACAGTATGGATTATACTTATGATGGTGCCGGAAATGTACTGACACAGACCGATGAACTTGGCAGGACAGCAACATACAAGTACGATCAGTACGGCAGACTCCTGAAACTTACTGAAGCAGACGGAAGTATCACATCTTATGAATATGATGTTATGGACCGCATTACAGCGGTAACGGATGCGGAAGGTCATAAAACAACCTTTACCTACGATAAAGTCGGCAACCAGTTATCCATGACAGAAGAAGAGGAAGCCACATATAAATACGCTTACGATAAGAAAGACCGGGTTATTTCTCAGACAAATCCACTGGGAGCATCCAGCACCTTTAAGTATGACGGAAATGATAA
This sequence comes from Blautia sp. BCRC 81119, assembly GCF_003184505.1. Lineage (NCBI taxonomy): Bacteria > Bacillati > Bacillota > Clostridia > Lachnospirales > Lachnospiraceae > Blautia > Blautia sp. BCRC 81119. Next base: position 65,207 of record NZ_QJHD01000003.1, read on the forward strand.
TGTGACGGAATCTGTCGATGAAAACGGTACGGTTACCAAGTATGCTTACGATAAAAATGACAATCTCGTATCCCAGACAGACGGAAATGGAAATACGACAACCTACCAGTATGATGAACTGGACCGCAAGATCGGTGAGACTTCTCCGTTAAAAGAAACAAATGAATACCGTTATGATGCCATTGGAAATCTTACCAAATCAAAAGATCCGATGGGACTCATTACCGAATACAAATATGACAGCCTGAGTAACATGACGGAACAGATTTCTCCAAAGGGAGCAGTTACCAAATATGATTACGACAAGCATGGCAATGTCATTTCTGTAACGGATGCAAAGGGAAATGAGACACAGTACAGTGTTGACCTGAATGACAATGTCACAAAGATGACACAGGCGAATGGTGGAGAGTATACCTATAGTTATGATAAAGCCGGACGTCTGAAGAGTATGACCAGTCCACTGGGTTATACTAAAAATTTCTCTTATGATAAAGTGGACAACGTGGTAAAAGAAAGCGACAGCTTAAAGAGTACCACTACTTATACTTACGATAAGCTCCATAACATGAAGTCTTCTACCAATGCACTGGATGGAACAACCAGCTTTTCTTATGATAAGTATGGCAATCTGGTGAAGGAGACAGATCCGCTTGGACGGAGCAATACCTACAGTTATGACCTGGCAGGTCAGATGACTTCTGCAGCTGATCCGCTTGGTAAGATAACTGCTTACACTTACGACCCGGCAGGAAATATTACTGAGATCACCAAACCGGGTGGAAGAAAGACCAGCTATGGATATGATAAGAATTATAATGTTACATCTGTAACAGATCCGATGGGCTATGTTGCAAAGACAGTCTACGATAAAGACAACCGTGTAACAGAAGAGACCGATGCACTGGGGCAGAAGGAATCCTATACCTATGATAAGGACAGCAGGGTAACTTCTATTACAGACAAGCGTGGATTCACAACGGGATTTGATTACGATGCACATGGGAATATTCAGGTTGTTACAGATAAGACCGGATTAAAGAGCCATCTGGAATATGACAAGAATGACAACCTGACCAAAGTAACTGATGCCCTTGGCGGTGTAACAACTTATGGTTACGACAACATGGATAACCTGGTGACCTTCACCAATGCAGCAAATAAGACAACGAATTATACTTATGACTTAGAAGGCAACCTGACATCCATCAAAGATCCGGCAGGAAGAACGGAGAAATTCGACTATGATGAAAAAGGCAGACTGACCGGACATACACAGGCAAGCGGCAAGAAAACCACGTATGATTACGACAAACTGAATGACCTGTTGGAGAAATCTTATCAGGACGCAAAAGGCGAGACATCCGAAAAGGACGTGACCTACGCATATAACAGTGCCGGGGAACGGGTATCCATGAAGGATCAGACAGGCAAGAGCAGCTACGAATACGATGCACTTGGAAGAATCACCAAAGTGACAAGCGGTTCGAAAAAGGATGTCAGCTACGTTTATGATGACGCAGATAATCTGCAGGCAATCGTATACCCGGATGGGACAAAGATCAGCTATGAATACGACTTAAATGATAATCTGGTAAAACTGACAGACCGTAATAGAAAAGTAACCACTTACAAGCATGATGCACTGAACCGTGTGACAGAAGTTACTAGAAGTAATGGAACAAAGACGGAAGTATCTTACGATGCAGAAGATCATATCACAAAGATTGTGAATACCTGTGGTTCCTGCGGCAAAGTAATCAGTACTTATGAGTACAAGTACAATGATCAGGGATATGTAGTTGGAGAAACAGCTACGGAACTGGAAGCTGGAACAAGAAAGACGCCAAGCTGGGAAGACTGGTACAACTGGGGCGATACACAGAAAGAGACAGACAAAGCAGACTGTGAGCATCAGGAAAAAGAGATCCAGACGACACGTACCTATGAATACGATGACAACTGGGAACTGACACGCTGTACAGAAAAAGCAGAGGGCGGTAAAAAGACAGTCCATAATTATACTTATGACAAGATTGGAAACCGGACCTCTTACGAGAAGATCGAGGATGGTGTCAGCAAAGCAAAATATAACTATAAGTACAACGATTCCAACCAGCTCATCAAACGCACCAATGCAAAGATCTGGGGCGATCCGGGAACAACCTACAGCTATGATAAAGATGGCAATCTGATCCAGGAATGTGATAAGACAAACAGTGCAGATCCGGTTACTTATGAATACACAGCAGAGAATCGTTTGGCAGTAGTAAAACAGGGTGGAACAGTCCTGATGGCAGCCATGTACGATGGAGATAACAACCGGGTATTCGAACTTGATAACACCTATAAATGGGAAGACTGCTATGGCGATGAAGTCCTGATCCCGGCGAACCAGCGTACCGAAGATGGAAACAGCCCGAAAGAGCAGCTTGCCTCTCTGGTAAAAGGCGGTTCCAATGCCAAAGGATACACACTGACAGAGTATATCAACGATATCAATCGCGAGAATACAGAAGTCCTTGCAGAGTATGGAGCAGACGAGAAAGTACGTCAGGCTTATACTTATGGAGAAAGTGGAATCGGAGAACGGGTAAGCGTTGATAAATCGGAAGAAAGCAGTTATTATTTATATGACGGAAGAAACAGCGTGACCGGAATCCTGACCGAAACAGCTAATCTGACGAACAGTTATCAGTATGATTCATACGGTAACCTTACATCAGGAACAGCAGACGGTGTCAATTACTACGGTTACAATGGGGAGTCCACAAATGTAAAAACAGGACTTCAGTATCTGCGGGCAAGATACTATAACGCAGAGACCGGAACCTTTACAACTGAAGATAGTGACCTTGGAACGACAGAAAATCCATTGACCAGAAACCGCTACGATTATACGACCAATAATCCGCTGAATTACAGTGATCCGACAGGACATTCATTGTGGAGCAGGATTAAGAGTACAGCTAAAAAAGCAGCGAAAGCAGTCAAGAGTGTCGGCAAGAAAATCGTTAATACTGCGAAAAAGGTAGTCAAAACAGTAGTAAATACAGCTAAGAAAGCAGCAAAAACTATTGTTAACACAGTGAAGGGGGTAGCAAAAACTGCCAAAAATGCAGCTAAACATGCAAAACAGACATATCAATCTGTGAAAAATCGTGTAACCAGTAGCAGTACATATCAAAAGATCACATCCAGAGGAAGTCAGTTTATTCGTTCTGTAAGCAATGGGGTACAGAAAATTGGAAAAACTTATACATCTTTCAAATCCTATGTTTCAGAAAGAACGGCAGAAATCCGCTCAGAAGTGGTACGACATATGTGTACGACAACAAATCGTATTACAGATAAGCTTGGAAAAGTAGACTGGAATGCGGTGAAAAAAGTAGCCATTGGTATAACTGCGGTTACAGTTTCTGGTCTTGTAGTTGCTGCAACAGGCGGTTTGGCTGCAGGAGCAGTTCTGGCAGCATTGCCAGCAATGGGTGGCTTAGGAACGGCGATGGTTTCAGGAGCAGTTATTGGAGCTATTGGTGGAGCTTCATATAGTGCAGTGAATTCAGGTTTGTCTGGAAATAGTCTGAAACAAGTAGCAAAAGATACGTTAGTCGGTGGTATTGCAGGAGCAGTGACAGGTGGCGTTATGGGTGGCCTTAGTTATGGGGCTGGGAAACTTTTGAATGTAGTAAGGAGTGCAGGAAGTACCCATAATGATGGGATTGATAAATCGTTTAAAAAATTAGTTGCAGAAGTAACCGAAACAAAATTGCCAGAAGGCACTTGGGAAAAACCACCATTAGAGCGAGGAGATATTATTGACAAAGCTATGGGAAATAACTTGGGACACAATTTCCCGACCATAGATAAAGTAGAAAATGGTGTTGTGACTAGTGTTAAAAGCCGAGACTTAGGTGCAAAGACTTATCAAAATGGTAATAAATTGGAAAAGGTAATTGTCAAGGACATTAATAAAGTTTCAGGATTTATAGGAGAAACATTTAATGGTAAATTTGTTAATGCGGAAGAAATAGTGGGTAGACAATTACAAGTAGTTGTTCCAAATGTAACATTAAGCGAAGCTCAGATAAATGCAGTTAATAATGCTACAAAACATGGTATTGATAAAGGTGTTAAACTCATTATTACAGTAGGAAAATAATAGCAAAGTAAATAGCTTAAGGGGAATATTTTATTCCCCTTAAGTAATAGAGAGGAGAAAACGGATATGATTTCTGTATATTATAATCAAAAATATGGTTTCTTAATTGTGCCTAATGCCATTGAAAGGTTTATGGGATGTTATATTTCTATCGAACCTACAATTGAAATTATGGCTGAAGAAACAATAGATAAGATAGGCTGTGCAATTAGAAAAGGAATAAAAATTGCAGAAAGTTCCCCAAAAGTAGACGAATCTCAATTAAACAATTTTTGGAAACAAACAAAATATAAAAGTTTTCCAACATTTTCCAAGAATTATCAAAGAATTGATTTGAAACAAAATGGAGATGAATTAGAAATTAGAAGATGGGAACGGAATAATAGAGGGGGATATTCGCGAAAAACGGAAGAAAAAGATTATATTAATTTTATAGAAATGTCGGATTATGAATTGGGCTTGTTTATAAAAAAAATGTTTGAACCATGTGAAATTAGAATTGATGAAACAGAAAGATTTGAAACATTAGAGGGGAAAATAATTAGTTATTCGATTCCAAATGAGCATTATAAAAATATTGGTGATGGTCATACAGATTCTTATATGACATATAGAAATGAAGATTATGATAAGTTGTATATTTCTTTTTTGATAGGTGATGGAACTGATTGTACAGATGAAGTAAGCATAAAAAATCATTACAAAAAAATATACAAGCAAATGTCGAATATTAAATTTGAAAGTAAATGTAATAAAAAATATGTACATTTTTTAACAGAAAATGGAGAAGTATTGCTGAGTTTTATTGATAATGGTTATGTGGAGTTTTTTATGTGCATTCCATATAATATTGAAAGAAAAGTTCAAAAGGAGTCAATAGAACAGTATTTAAAAATGTTATTTTCGATAAAAATTGAAGATAAATAAAGCGTGAAGGAGAGAATATGCAAAAGAAGAATTGTGTTTTGTGCATAAGTATAGGAATTATAGTATGTATATTGTTATCAGCTTGCTCCAGACAACCAGACTTTGATGCCAAATCCTACGTCCAAAGTTCTCTTGATGCACACTATCATGGAGAATATAAGGACTATGCGAATCTGTTAGAAATCTCGGAAAAAGATGCCAAGAAAGAAATCGAAGAGGATTTTAATGAGAGTATCCAACAGCAATTTGATGATTCCGATAACATTACGGATAAAGGAATTGCTGATTATGCGGAAAAACTGACAGAAGTAAAGAAACTGGCAAAATACAAAGTACAAGATGTGAAAGAAGAGGATGGAGTCTATACAGTAAGTGTACAAGTTGAACCATCCAATGTATTTCAGACATTGCAACAAAGCTCTACAGAGGTAAGCAATGAAAAAATAAAGCAGGGATTGGATGGAAATGATCCGGAAGTCTTTGCAGCTGTATTAACAGAAAGTGTCCAGAAGAGTCTTGAAAAGAACAGATATGGAAAAGCTGTTACTGTAAACGTATCCGTGGAAAAAGATAACTCAGGAAAATATGGTCTTTTGGATACAGAGATGAATAAGTTGGAAGCAGCGATGTTCCCAACAGAATAAGAATGAATGGAAAGCTATCAGAGGAAAAAAACTGGTAGCTTTCTTTTAAACTCCAAGACAAGAAAACTTGTTAAAAAAGCTATTGTAATAGTAGAAAAATTATAATAAATAATGGATGACAAGAGTCTTTTATTCATTATGAGAAAAAGAAGGAATCTCCTATGAACCAACAAGAAATATTCACGTAAGATGGAAAAAAGTGCTGTAATCGAAGAGGTTGCAGCATTTTTTTCTTCGACATTTTTCGAACATTATAACGTACCTATCCGGTCACCGCCATGCTCCGATTTGATTTCTATATCAAAAATCAGATCGGAGGAAAGATAAATGGCTTATAACAAGACAAGTGAAGAACGAAAGTGGAATTATTGGAAAGAACAGGAAGAAAAGAAATTGCGTGAACTGGGAATGGAAGAAGAGAAGATCCAAAAGCTGCGCCAGATGGACAGGGAAGACTTTCTGGAAGAGCGCAGATACCGGGAACATCTGGATGAAACGATGCAGGATATGGATTCCATAAAAGAAAAGGACAGCGAGCTGTTTGCAAGGGATGTAAAGGAGCTTCTGGATCACATAGGTGATAAGCGAATCTATGAACTATTGAAAGAAACGGAGCATCAGACACTGGAAATCCTCTTACTCAGTACATGGGGATATTCTGGAAGAGAAGTTGCTAAGATTATGGGAATGGCAGAACAGACGATTTATACCAAAAGAAACCGTTTGAGAAAAAAATTAAAAAATTTATCAAAAATTGAATAATTATGGCGTTTTTCGTCGGCTATTTAATAGGCAGGTAAATTTTGCCAGTGTACTTTGACAACCTCATACCAGCATTACAGGTACGTTCCCGTAAGTAGAAGCGTGGCAGGAAGACGCGAGGACAGATGAAAAGGGCATGGAAGAAATTAGACCAGAAAGTGAGAGGCAGAGTTCTTTTGTGGCGTTTTCGTTTCGAGCGAATCATCTTTAACTGAAACAGGACCGTGGCGGTCTTTTGCGAGGATCACTTACGAGGGGATAATGATACATAGGAACTGCCAGTGAGCAGAGGATGGACTTTGGGTTGTAATCAGCAAGACTTTTAGAAAATCCGTGAGCGGTGCAATGCCAAGCATCCGCCTGTAATGTTCCCGTAAGGCAATGGGGGAGTCGAGGACAAATACAACGCCAAAAATCAAAAGTATAAGAAATCAAGGAAGAATGTGTCGTTGATATCAGATACATACGGCTGTAGGGAGAAATCCTTTACAGCCGTATTGATGTGATATCAGCACGCATATCAGGTAACAAATTATGTATTACACAAGAGAATATCTCAATAGAGCGCATCGAGAAATTGATACTATTTTCCGAGTGCTGTTCCCGGAACATGGAATGGCAGTAAGGGAAGAACAGATTATGTTATGCCACAAAATGCTGGATAACCTGCTGGGAAGAAACATAGCACTGTGTGACGCGGGTGTCGGTATCGGCAAGACGTATGCCTATCTGGTGGCCTGTGTTCTGATGAGAAAATATTCCCTCCTTGCAGAAGGATGTTCCCCTTATGAGCAGCGTCCGGTCGTGATATCCACTTCCAGCATTGCACTCCAGAAAGCAATTCTTACAGAATATATCCCTTTTCTCTCCCGGATTCTTCAGGAGAACGGGACGATTCAGGCCCCTATTAAAGCTGTGATACGAAAAGGGAAAGAGCATTTTGTCTGCGATGAGAGGTTGGAGCACCGAATCGTTGCAATCGAAGAAAAAAACAAAAATGCGTTGCAGAAAGAAGCTCTGCTGTCGTTGAAAGAACATTATGATATGGACGAAGTGTCCAACTTAAGTGGGTTTGACAGAAGGATGGTGAGTGTACCGAAGTTCTGTTCGGGAGACTGCCCGAAAAGAGGCTCATGCAGGTATCAGCAGTATCTGGAGCGTTCCAGAGATCATGAAATGTTCATTCAGATCTGTAATCACAATTATCTGCTGGCTGATGGTTATCACAGGCTGCAGGATTACCGCCCGTTATTAAAAGACTACCGAGCATTGATTGTCGATGAAGCACATAAGCTGCCGGATGCGGCAAAGCAGATGTTTGGGAAGAGCCTCTGTTATGACGATATCCGAGAAATCTGCTTTTATCTTGGGAATGAGTACCAAGGCCCGGAGATAAGAAAACTGTCCGGGACGATCCGGATGGTGCTGGACATCATAGGAGAAAACCACAGAACCAGATATGGGATAAAAGAAGAATTCCACATGACAGAAGAGTGTGCAATGTATTTATATGAGGGGATACAGACCATGAATAAGATCATAGAAAAATTAGAAAAGAAGATTCCAAAGTGGATCAGAAACAAGCTGGAAGAAACCAAAAGTGTGCTGGAATGCTTTTTCCATCAGGATAAGAAGTATGTGCTGCATCTGAAGCAGGACCATGACCACCGGATTATATTGTGTGCATCCAGCAGACGGATTCCACAGTATCTGGACCAGATGTTATGGAGCAGAGGAATGGGAGCGATTCTGACAAGCGGAACTTTAAAAACCGGACAGGGATTTTCCCACATTCGGAAAATGACAGGATTACAGAGAGTGCGGAGAGTCCGGGAATATGTGGCAGACTCCCCGTTTGAATATCAGAAGAACTGTCTGTTATATCTGCCAAAGAATTTGAAGACATGCAGAAGAGAAAGTCAGGAAGAGGCAGAGATGATAGCAGACCATATCCATTCACTGATCTGTTCGACTTACGGGCATACGCTAGTGCTGTTTACATCTTATCATTTGATGGGAAACGTTTACCAGATGTTAAGGGATGAAATTCCGTTCCCGATGATAGAGGTGTGGAGACATTCACCGGAAGAGATCACAAGATTTAAACAGATGGACAATGCTGTCCTTTTTGCAGCCGGCTCCTGTTGGGAAGGAGTAGACTTCCCTGGAGATATGGTATCTTCGCTGATTATAGTAAAACTGCCCTTTGCTGTTCCTGATCCCATCAGTGAAGCACAGAAGAAGGAATATGCCAGCCTGAAAGATTATATTCAGGCAGTGATTGTTCCAGACATGCAGAAAAAACTAAGACAGGGATTCGGACGTGCTCTCCGCACCGAGACAGATACTTGTGTCGTGTCCATTTTAGACGAGCGTGCAGGAGAAGGTGGCAGGTATCATGAGGAAGTAATGTGTGCGCTTCCGAGCTGCAAGATGGCAAAAGATATCAAGGATGTCCAGCACTTTATTCGAAACCGGAAAGGCGTGGAATACTACCTGTAACCGTTCGTGGTTCTGCTACAGAAAAAGCAGATTTTGCACGAAAAGTTTGGTGGTATTTCAAGGGCGTTTTCGGTGGGATTGTTGGTATTGATGAATAGCTATTTCGGCATGAAGTGGGTATACTGTGTATAGCGTTAGAGGAAAGGAGGCAGCTTATGATATACAAGGTGGAAACGATAAAAGATGGAACAGAAAAATATTTTTTCATCAGAAATCTGGAAACAATGAGTATTGAAGAACTGCCAAGTAAATATCTAATGCATAAGATTAAATGTAAACGTTCACCAAATACAGTGAAACGCACAGCATTTTCAATCTGCTATTATATGAAATATATGGCAGAGAAAGAAATGGAACTCACAGAAGTCTATCAGTTAGATTATGAAAAACAGACAGAACACTTTGTGGAATTTTTATACTGGCTTAAAGCCGGAAACCATACAGAGCAAACGGCTGGAGAAAAGAAGTGTCCGAATGAAGGAACCTGCAACGCATACTTAAAAGATGTGTTCAGGTTCTATTTATTTATAGAGGCAGAATATGAACAGTACGGAAGTCTCAAAACCTTATCGTATAACCAGATTATAGCGGTTAATCAGGTGGGAGTAAAAAAGGTACTGCGGAATCATTCTTTTAAAGCCTATCTGAAGGAAGAGGAACATCGTGGGAGAACAGCAAAAGAAAATCAGATTATTACAATTTTACAGGCCTGTACGAACCGAAGAGATCAGCTTCTGTTACTTATGTTAGCAGAAACCGGATACAGAATTGGGGAACTACTGGGAGTAAAATATGTCAAAGATATTGATTATAGGAATCACATGATAAGGGTATGCTTCCGGGAAGATAATGAAAATGAAGCGAGAGCCAAAAATGCGGAATACAGAAGTGCCAAGATAAGTAATGATACGTTTGAATTTCTCATGGATTATCTGGCAAAATATCGGAAAATCCTGCAACATCAGGATTACCTGTTTGTGAATATCATGGGTGAGAACATTGGAAAGCCATTAAGAGTGGACAGTGTATATGATATGTTGGACCGAATGGAAAAGAAAACCGGAGTTAAAATCACACCCCACATGTTACGTCACTATTTTGCAAATATGCGAAAGCAGGCAGGATGGGAACTGGAAATGATCAGTCAGGCATTGGGGCATAAACATTTGGATACGACTATAAAGTATCTGGACTGGCTGGATGATGAACTGATAGAAGCAAGTAATGAGTTTTATGCACAACACACTGCTATTTATGGGGCGGAACGTCTGCTGGAGTAGGGAGGTGTGAGAAATACCTATATATTTATTGCAACAGGCAGAACACATAACAGAATCTGAAGTAGATATTGAGAAGAAAAAGCAGGAACTATATTCAGAAATTGATGCACTTGGAATAAAAAGCGATTCAAGAATTAACAAATTGAAAAAGTTCTTGGCAGATAGAAAAATCTGGCATCTGGAAGAAATGGATTATCCTTTGCGAAATTCGTATGAACAATATTTAAGAGGACAGATACGATCACAAATTGTATCTTTCTATTTGAAAATATATGATACGGTAAAACAACAACATATCTATCAACAAATGCAGACGCTAAATGGAAAGCGGATATATGAATGGAAATATCAAAATAAAATTTATTTTCTGAAGTATTATCCGGAAAAGGAAATAGCTGAGACCTTTGAAACTTCTTATAAAACAAACCTATTGGTGTGGGATTTTACACAAAATTGTTCAGAAGTTTTAAAGAAACAAATTTTTTATACGTTGAGTCGTATCATTGCCAATACTTCAATGTCTAAGGCTTATAGAAATGTCAGGTTAAAATCCTTAAAACTTCTTTATGATTCTTGTGTTCAGTTAAATATTACGGATATTGGATTGCTGGAAATGGAACAAGTGGAAACTATTTTAAAGAATTTTCCCGAAACGAGTCAACGAAGTATTTTAGGTGAATGCAGAAGAGATGCGTTTATGCAGCAGGAACAGATCCAATGGGAAGCAAATGTATGGTATCTGGAACGATTACATCTTGGAAAACATCGGATAGACGAAAGTAAATCCTTAATTAGCATTTCTTTTATGGAAGTCAAGGAAATACAGAATCGAGAAATTTTACAGGCATACATGAAATATGAACTGGGAATTACTGGACAGGCAGTCAGCACGATTGTACGAAGATTTGTATGTATTAGAAATTTTATTGAACTGCTGGAACAAGAAAAGATACTGGCGATTCATGCAACTGTCGCAGAAGTAAAAAAGTATGCAGACGGCTTGCGAGAACGGGGAATACAGGCAAAGGGATTTAATGAAAGAATTTTCGGTATCGGTCATTTTTATAAATTCATGGAAGTTAAACAGTATATTACAAGAATGCCATTCCGAATTGAATATTTCCAACAAAAAGAAGTAATAGTACATCATGATCGTAGCGTTGAGGAAACAGTATATATGGAAATTTTGAAAAAATTATATCTTTTTCCAGAGCGATTACGATGTATGTTCCTACATCTGTGGTGTCTAGGATTACGGGCGAGTGAAGTGTGTACATTGAAAGGAAATGCTTATTATCAGCAGGGCGAGGATTATTGGATTCAGGTGTATCAGGTCAAAATGAAGAATTATAAAAGGATTCCAATCCCACAGGCACTTTATCAGATTATGAAAGTATACTTGAAAAAACATGAAATTCAGCCTGAAGAATTCATTTTTAAAAACAGCAGAGGTGGTGCTTGTCTATATGGTACATTCCGAACTCAGATGATAGAAGCGTGCCGGGAAAATAAGATTGCAAATGGAGAATATTTATTTCAATCACACGATTATCGACATACAGTAGCAACTATGTTTTATGACAGTCATGTATCACTGCAAAGTATCAGGGATTATCTTGGACATACTTATGAAGAGATGACAAGACAGTATATTGATTATATGCCGCAAAGGATTGCAAAAGCAAATGATGAGTTCTTTGAAATGCAAGGAAGTAGTTTAGCATCATGGCTAAAGAAAGAGGAAAAAGATGGAAAATGATATTATATACTTCAGCGATTTCCCCAATTTACAAGAAACAGGGACACGTAAGGATAATGGAAAATTTGATTTAACGTTGCTTCCAACGCAAGAATTAAAGGAAGAGTTTCGAGGTTATATTATGTATCGCTGCAAAAACGGAACGTTTAGAGCATTGATTCAGGATCGAACAGCTTATAATCATATTGCAAAGTTTTTGAACAGCAGAATAAATCGGAGAATCAAAAGCCTTGGAGATAGAAATCCAGAAAAATGGATATCACTTTTAAAAGGCTGGATGTTAGAACAGGGAATAACTATTGTAAAAGAAAAGAAGAGTGTGTATGGTACAGTAAGCTATGGCGAAGCAGTGACGATATTATATTTCAGAAACGTACTGAAATTTTTAGGGCCAGAAGATTTACGGGATGAGATAGAAAAAGATGTTTGGGAACTAAAAAATCTGGATATTAAAATCAGATCCAATCCAATTTATAATGTAAAAACACTGGATTTCAGAAAAATATATCAGCCAGATATCAGGGAAGAATGTAAGAAAGCTGTTTATATGAATCTGCAGTATGAAGCAATAGGAACTGTACAGGGAGAATTGACAATAATGAGGATATTCTCAGAATATCTCCAAAAAGAGTATTCCAAAATAAAAAGCTGCAGTGAAATAGACAGAGAAGTGTTGGAAGAATTTTTGATACATCTGTCAACAAAAGATACTTCCCATAGTGCGAATAGTTCTTATGTAATTTCATTAAGACGACAGTTAGAGACAATCGGAAAAATTTACAGCTATGAAAGATTGGAGCATTTATTTATTAATACGGATATTCCACCGGAAGTAAATGCAGAATTTAGAGTGTATTCTGATGATGAAATGAAACGACTGAATGCGGAAATTACACAGATGGATGTACAGATTGCAAGATGTCTTCTGATACATCAGATGCTTGGAACTAGGATATCAGATACCCTTACACTGAGACCAGATTGTCTGACGAGAGAAAATGGCCAAGATATGATTGAAATATATCAAGTTAAAACTAAAAGATATAAAAAACCGATCAGTAAAGAACTTGCAAAACTGTTACAGAGTTCTATTGAATATACACAGGAAAAGTTCGGTGATACAGAATACATATTTGTTAATGAAAAAGAACCTGACCGCCCGATGCAGTATATGGCTATAAAAACAAAAGTCATGTCCATGATACAGGAAAAGCAGTTGAAAGATGATCATGGCGAATTATTCGGGTTTGGAACGCACATGTTCCGGCACTACTATGGCGTCAAACTTACAGAAATGCATCTGGATGACTGGACGATAGCGAGACTATTGGGGCATAAAAGACTGAATAATGTACAGCATTACCGGAAAATGAGCAATCAAAGAATGGCAGACGAAACCAGAGAAGTAAGACAGAGGATGAGTGACATCATATATATGAGTCTGGCAAGATGGGGTGAAGAATATGAGCAAATACGACAAGATGATTGAGGAAAATCAGAGAAAAAGTAAAGAGAAAATTGAACTGGCATTGCAAGCAATACAAGATATGCTGGCAAATAAAGAACGTATCAGCGTTCCAAAGCTGATGAAGAAAACTGGATTGTCGAGAGGATTCTTTTATAAAAATCCAACCGTCCGGGATACATTGAACCAAGCAGTAGAGCAACAGGCCGGAATGATAGATCCAAGAAGAGAAATTCTGAACATGGCGATGGAAAAACAGATTGAACTGTTGAACCAGAAGGTGGCAGCTCTGAGCAGAGAAAATAAGGAACTGAAGAGAAAGAACGAAAAGTTACAGAAGGCATTACGGAAACAGGATTTGAATTTTATTAAGAACTTATAACATTGAAAATAATAAGATGGAAGAGATGTGTGCAGACACATCTTTTCATCGTTGAGGATAAAATATATAGAATGAGAATGGGATTGTTTTATGGTATACTAAAAGTGAAATGCTAACTTTGATATGAGGTATAAAACAATATGACAGAAATACAAATTAAAAATTTAATTAAAGAATATGAAAAAGAATATATTGAGTTTATGGAAATTGAGAAATTACCACAGTATAAGATAGATTTTTTTGAAATTAATGTTGAGGAAAGCGATGCAGCAGGATTCGCTTCAGCCGCCCAAGCTTACTATAATACGAAAACAGATGAACATATATTAAGGATATGCAAAAGTTCGGAAATACCAAGGTATATTGTGTTTCATGAATTTACGCATATTTTAGATACGGAAATGTATGCAAAGCAAGATTCTTGGAAATATATGGCTTTGTCTGGTTATACAGAATATCATGCAGCACAAGTTGAATTGATGATAATGTTAGGAGCAGATAGTATACAAACTCAAGATTTTTCATTTACAGTTGATGTTGAAATAGGTAATAGTACAGTTAGGAATTACCTAAACTCAAGACATCAATTAGTAGTGAATATGATGAATAGAACAGATTTTCCAAGAGATATTGAAGCATTAAAAACAACGGTAGGTGTGCTATATAATTATTTTGGAGTGCGTTCTATATGTAAAATGTATGCGAAAGATTATACTGAAGAAGTGGATAACACAATTATTATTCAGAAACTTTCAAAAGTATTATTTGAAGAGATAAATAGCTTTATGGTTGGATGGTTTAATGAAGCACAAGTAGAGCTGAGCTTTGTGTCATATATGAAAATAATGTGGCCTATGCTTCAAAGCTATTTTGGAAAAGAATGAAAGATAGTAACAGTAAACACAGTTTTGTATACAGTTAAACCCAGTAAAATCAACGCATGAGGGGAACTGGCTACATTTTAATTTCCTATCTGGTGGGGAATTGCAGCATGGCCAGTAGATAACTTTGTAAAAGAGAATGACTTTACAGGAAAAACAGTCATCCCATTCTGTACAGCAGCGACCTCGGGAATCGGTGACAGCGGTAATCTTCTGGAAGAGATGACAGGAACAGGTGACTGGAAAGAAGGGGAACGATTCCATGGTGGAGCGTCTGAATCAGATATCAGTTCATGGATAGACAGTCTTGGATTATAAAAGAATATAAAAATATTTGGAGGAATCGTAATAAGTAAGACATAACCTTTAGGTTTAAACTGCCTAACAAAGAGAGACTTCTGTCCGGAGTCTCTTTTTCTTATACTTACAGTAAAGTTTGAAATATAGAAAAGGAAGATAAAGATGGAGATAAGAATTTTAGGAAGAGACTTAGAAGTATCAGAAATCGGATTTGGATGTATGGGAATGAGTCATGCATATGGAACTGTTTCAACACAGAAAGAAGCAGAAGAATTGATTGAAAAAGCGATCGATGAAGGCTGCACATTTTTTGATACGGCAGAGATATACGGAACAACAGAAGACCCTCATCACAATGAAAAACTGCTTGGGAAAGTGTTAAGGCCATATAGAAACAAAATTGTCCTTGCATCAAAGTGTGGGATACGTTTTGATGAAACTGCAACAACTGTAAATAAACCTTTGATTCCTGATGGACGACCGGAGACGATTAAAGCATCGATTGAGGGATCTTTAATGAGACTTAACACAGACCATCTTGATTTATATTATATTCATCGTATTGACATGACTGTACCGATTGAAGAGACGGCAGGAGCTATGAAGGAGTTAATGGAGCAGGGAAAAATCACACACTGGGGGTTATCAGAAGCTAGTGAAGAGATTATTCGACGTGCACATAAAGTATGCCCGGTTACAGCGATTCAGAACAGATATTCCATGATGTACAGGGATTATGAGAAATTATTCCCGGTGCTTGAAGAATTGAAAATAGGATTTGTTGCATTTTCGCCGCTTGCAAATGGATTACTGACAGCAGCATATCATTCCCATGGGGAATTTGAAAAGCCGGGAGATTATCGAAGCGCAATGCCACAGTTTACAGAAGAAGGATTAAAGGAAAATAATGAATTTATGTCCTGGATGAAAGTGATTGCAGAAGAAAAAAATGCCACGCCTGCACAGATTTCTCTTGCATGGATGCTTGCAAAGAAACCATATATCGTACCAATTCCGGGAACAAGAAAAGTAAATAGACTGGAAGAAAATATGGAATCAGCAGATATAAAGCTGACTCAGGATGAAGTAAAATCTATTGATGAGATGCTTGCCCATATGCCGATGTCGCAGGTGTTTGGAGGTTCAAAAATACAGAAGAAATAAAAGAGGTGAGCAATGAAAACAAGGAAAAAGATAACCATCGGGGTAATAGTGGCTTTCTTAGCGGTAGTCATGGTGGGTTATATCTATCTGTTTACAGGGGCTAAAATAAGTAAAGGAGAATAGAGATAATGGAGAAAATGTTAGTTGTATATTATTCCTGGTCAAATGGAAACACGAAAAGAATTGCAGAGCAGCTGACTAATGGGACAGGTGCAGATATTGCGAGAATCGAAACAACAGAGCCATACAGCGGCAGTCATGAAGATGTGGTTGAACAGGGAAAAAGAGAGGTAGAGGCAGGCTTTATGCCTCAGATCAATCCGATATCTGTAAATCTTGCTGATTATGATGTGATTGCTATCGGAACTCCAACGTGGTGGTATACGATGGCACCTGCAGTGCTTACATTTTTGACAACAAATGATTTTACAGGAAAGACAGTGATTCCATTTATGACAAATGGTGGATGGCCGGGGCATGTTATAAAAGATATGGAGGAAAATTGCA
Source organism: Blautia sp. BCRC 81119 (assembly GCF_003184505.1). Classification (NCBI taxonomy): domain Bacteria; kingdom Bacillati; phylum Bacillota; class Clostridia; order Lachnospirales; family Lachnospiraceae; genus Blautia; species Blautia sp. BCRC 81119. The sequence goes on from NZ_QJHD01000003.1 coordinate 81,942, forward strand.
AAGGAGCTGCCTTTGCACATGAAATGCAGATTCAGTTTGATTCCAAAGGAAAAGATCATCTGGAAACTTCAGAAGAGGTGATTACAGAATGGATTGGGCAGATAAATACTGATATAAACAAATAACCATAAGGAGAGATAAAACAATGAGAAAAAATTTTGGAGCAAAGCCATTTTTATATCCACAGCCGGTTATGATTCTGGGAACCTATGATGAAAATGGAAAGGCAAATGCAATGAACGCTGCATGGGGCGGAATTGTAGGTGCAAATGAGATTATTGTAGATTTGTCTGCCCATAAGACAACAGACAATATTATAAAAAATAAGGCTTTTACAGTAGGGGTGGCAGATCTTGAACATCTGGTTGCCTGCGATTATGTGGGAATTGTTTCTGCAAATAAAGAAGCAGATAAGATGAAAAAAGCAGGCTTTACTACAACGAAAGGTGAATTTGTAAATGCACCAATCATCAATGAACTTCCATTGACTCTTGAGTGTGAACTTGTAAAAGTCATTGATGGCAGCAAGTATCTTGCGGAAATTAAAAATGTAAGTGCAGATGAGAAATATCTCGGTGATGACGGAGAAATTGATCTTAGTAAGTTTACACCAATTACATATGATCCGGTACATCACGGATATTACAGACTTGGAGAACGTGTGGGAAATGCTTTTAAGGATGGAGCAAAGTTAAAATAAGGACAGGTGATTAAAGTGAAAAAAATTGTACAGACAGCAGGAAGAAACGCACTGAATGAATTTGCACCACAGTTTGCACATTTTAATGATGATGTTTTGTTTGGAGAAAACTGGAATAATCAGGATATTGATGTAAAGACAAGATGTATTATAACAGTCACAGCACTTATCGCTTCAGGAATGATTAATACATCTTTAGTACATCATTTTGAAAATGCAAAAGCTCATGGAGTGACTCAGAAAGAAATTGCAGCCGTGATTACCCATATAGCATTTTATGCAGGGTGGCCAAAAGGATGGGTGGCATTCAATCTTGCAAAAGATGTCTGGAGTATAGACGAAGGTGATCTTTCATATGAAGATGAAGCAATGAGAGCTCATGCTAAAAAGATGATATTCCCGATTGGAGAGCCAAATGATAAATTTGCACAATATTTTACAGGGAAAAGTTTTTTGGCTCCTGTGTCTACGTCACAGGTTGGAATTTTCAATGTGACTTTTGAACCTGGTTGCAGGAATAACTGGCATATTCATCATGCAAAAAGCGGAGGCGGACAGATTCTTATCTGCATTGCAGGACGTGGATACTATCAGGAAGAAGGAAAAGAAGCAGTAGAAATGAAACCCGGAGATTGTGTCAATATTCCGGCAGAAGTAAAACACTGGCATGGAGCAGCACCAGATGAATGGTTTTCACATCTGGCAATTGAAGTACCGGGAGAAAAAACATCATCCGAATGGTGTGAAACAGTAACGGATGAGATATATGGAAAATAAACTTGATGCAGTCCAGTACTATCAGGATCACAAAGATCTCGGAATACGTGGATGTGCAGAAAATCTTGGCATCGGATACAGCACATTAACAAAATGGCTGAAAGACTTCCGGGAATCAGGTGATATTCCTGTTCGTGGTTCTGGTAATTATGCATCTGATAAGCAGAAGGAAATTGCCCGTCTCAGACGTGAATTACGTGATGCCCAAGATGCACTTGATGTGTTAAAAAAGCAATCAACATTCTGGGAAAATGACGGAAGTCATTTATTTTGAAGTGTCTGAGAAGACGGAAACTGCCAAAAAGGCTGGATGCCGGGTTTCCGTCTCTGGGATGTTGAAATTTTTAGGTGTCTTTCGCTCAGGATTACATGTAAGTATAGATGATGTTTGGGATGCAACATGATAGAAGAGCTGTAAGATTTTGAAAAGAAAATCTTATGGCTTTTTTTGCAAACAAATAGAAGAGGAAAATAGTGTTAAAATGTAAAAAAATATTTTACAATAATAAAAAAGAAAAATGCTGATGAGGTATCAATTACGATTTAGTTTGAGCTAATATCATGGTATTACCCTGAAACAAAGACACTATATTATCAAGAGGGTAATACATTGTACAAGATTCCAATATACTAAAAAAGTTATTGACATACGCCACAAATATAGTTATAATTCCAAATGTTTGAATTATAACTATTTATATGATAAAAGAAGGAGCTAAATAATAAATGGATGATTCATTTCACTACCTGTCTATGATAAACCATATGACTGTCCAGAAAAAACTAATGGAACAGCTGGCAGACACAGGCCTTACCTTGGGACAGCCCAAAGTATTGGATTACCTGAAAGATCGCGATGGTGCCAGCCAGAAAGAGATTGCGGCAGGATGCCTCATCGAGGCAGGATCTTTAACGTCCATTTTGAACCGTATGGAAGAAAAAGGTCTGATCGAAAGAAAAATGCTCAATGGAAACCGTCGTACTTTTCATATTTTTATGACAGAATCCGGAAAGAAAAATCAGAAGCTTGTGGAGGAGGCTTTTAAGAAAATAGAAAAAACTGCATTAAATGGTATTTCCGAAGAAGAGCAGAAGTTGTTTATGGATATTTTTTGCCGGATCTATCGAAATCTTGCAGATATGAAATGAGGAGGAAATAAAAAATGGAGAAACTAAAACGATATTTAATATTTCTGGTGGGATTGTTTGTAAACTCCCTGGGAGTCAGTCTGATCACAAAGGCAAACCTAGGAACATCCCCGATTTCATCAATTCCTTACGTATTAAGTCTTAATTTTCCATTTACACTTGGAAATTTTACCATCTTTTTCAGTATCTTTCTGATCGTACTGCAGTTGATCATCCTGAGAAAGAACTTTAAATTGGAGCACATCCTTCAGATTCCGGTATCCATCATATTTGGATATTTTATTGATCTTACCATGATTCTTTTTTCCTGGGTCAATCCGGAAGCGTACATCATGAAGATTGTATATCTTCTCATGGGATGTCTGATTCTTGGCGTAGGTGTATATATGGAGGTCTTGGCAGACGTTGTCATGCTTCCGGGAGAATCTTTTGTCCGTGCTATTGTTCTTACATGGAAAACAAATTTCGGAACAACCAAGATCTGTTTTGATGTATCCATGTCAGTGATCGCTGCTGTACTTTCTTTCGTATTTGCAGGAAGACTGGCTGGTGTAAGAGAAGGTACCGTTATTGCTGCCCTTCTGGTAGGCTTTATCGCTAGACTCATCGGTAAGAAACTTGTATTCCTGAAAGATATGATTTTCCCGGAAAGCGTATCTGCAGAAAACGAGAACGAAGCAAAAGAACAGACAGCAGGAACCTATGGAAAAAATGTTATCGCCATTGGAAGACAGTTTGGAAGTGGCGGCCACGATATTGGCAAGATTCTTGCAGAAAAGTTGGGATATGATTTTTATGATGCGGAGATTATCCAGATGACAGCAGGAACCACCGGATACACACCGGAATTTATCAAGAAAAACGAAGAGATCATGACAAACAGTCTCATCTATGATCTGGTTAATCAGATGTATCTGAATGCGGATATGCAGGATGAAGCACCGAAGGATAAGATTTTCGAGGCAGAATGTCAGGTTGTACGTAATCTTGCGAAAAAAGGCAACTGCGTGATAGTAGGCCGTTGTGCAGATTACGTTCTCAGAAATTCCGGAAACTGTCTGAAAGTATTTTTTTCAGCGCCTCTTGTGAGCAGAATTAGAAGAGTGGCACAGAGACAGAATATCTCCGAGGGAGAAGCCAAAGCTACGGTTCAGAAAAATGAAAAACTCCGTGCAGATAACTACCGTTATTACACCCGCCGTATGTGGGGTGCAGCCGGAAACTTTGATCTCAGCCTGAATACAGATTTGGGAGAAGAATATATTGAGAACTGCATCCGCAGTGCTATGAAACTGTAAAAATATATAAAGCCTTATAATATTTGTCGTAAATGATATAGCCCCTTAAGGAACAGTCAATCTAAAAATCATATTTGAGGGACATATTATTTGCAGTAATATTATAAGGCTTTTTCTTTTCTATTGTATACAGATAAGACACATACAGGACTTATAAAGTATTTCGGTATTCCGCTGGTGTCATATGGAACTTTTTCTCAAAAATTTTATAAAAATGCGTAATGTTGGAATAACCGATCTCTTCCATGACAGCAGTAACAGAACGATCAGGCTGCTTTAACATTTTCGCCGCTCTGGACAGACGTATATTCTGGATAAGAGAAGAAAAAGTCTGTCCCGTATAATTTTTTAGGATAAAAAGCAGGAATCCTCGGCAATCAATTACCGAGATGAAAGCGTAAACTGTGCATGTCTACACTCATAATAAATGAAAAGATTGCAGAAAAGTACAACACAACACCAGAAGAGGTACGCAGAGAAATGCAGATAGCCATAGATGCAAGATTTGATAATCCTGATCCGGCTGTGCAGGAAGTATTTATGGGAAACCTGAATCCGGTCATAAGGAAGGTGAACCGGATGTAGTAGGAACACTTTCCGTAAATCGGGATGAAAATTTAACCGTGATGGCTAACCGGGGAGATATTGAGGATTGATGTTCGCTGATAATAGGTATCTATGATATCCTGTAAAGTAATCATATTCATTTTTTCTTCAGCAGTTTTTTGGATTTCATTATAGAATTCCTGTAAAGACAACTGAATATTAATGCCAACGCCGCAATCAGGGTTGGTATGAGTATCTAAATGAAGCAGCGGCTTCTCACCTTCAACTGCTTTATAAATATCCAGCAATGTAATCTGATCTGCAGGTTTTGAAAGAGAAGGACGGGCATGTCCGGCTACACTGGTCATAAGTCCGGCTTTTTTTAGTTTTAACATAAGCTGGCGTACAAAGCCGGGATTTGTATGGACACTTTCTGCAATTGAGGCACTGGAGAGAGATTTTTCCTGGTTGATAGCAATCAGAACCATCACATGAACAGTATCGCTTAATTTTGTTGAATATTTCATGATAAGAAACTCCTTATAGTATGATATAATGATTTTTTTCACATTTTTGAGACAAAAATATTTCTGGTTTGTCTAAAACATTTCAAGTTCTCAACAGTTCTTTTCAATGTGTTGAGAAACTGTGCATATTTATTATTTTGATGATTGTAAATAATATAATTACAACTATAATGAAATTTAAAGGAAAAGTCAACACAGTAATGAAACTTACGGAGGAGTGTATAATATGCTGATCGTAGACAAATCTATGAAACTATGACTGAGGTAATGAGTTTTGTCCAAGAATGGATAAAAGAGAATCCGGACAAAGTTAGATTTATGAGAACACTAAAATCCTTGTATAAACATTGATTATTGCAACGGTGTACAAAGGGAACATAATAAAAAACTTAATAATGGACTGCCAATCTTACACAAAGTACCGCCCAAACGAGACTACGGGCGGTATTTTTGTATCATGGCGGAGAAAGGAGGAACTTCCCACGGGGGCTTGACTGAAAAGTTGAGCCCCTTTTTTCATGCCAAAAAACAGGAGGTAAATGCTTATGGCAGATGATAAAACCACAAAAACGCCGGAACAGCCGGTAACGGATAGCGGGCCGGGCAAGGAAACGCCTCCCGCTCCCCCAAAAGAGCCGGAGAAGGTTTCCGTTTCCCCGGAGCCGGGAAAAAAGACGGAACCAGAGGTAAAGAACCCACAGGTTTCCGTCTATAACTTCGCTGAAATTATGAAGGAAAAGAAAGCTGAGGAACGGGCGGCAACTCCCGGCGTGGAAAAGCCTGACCCGGCAAAAGTGGAGAAACCGGAAAAGCAGCCGGAGACTCCGAAAAAAGCAGAGGAAAAACCCAAAGAGCCGGAACAGCCGAAGCGCCGGGGCCGTCCCCCGAAAGCAGATAAGGACAAGGCCGCAGCCCCGAAGTCCAAAGCCCCCGCACAGAAACCGGAAAAGACGGTCAAAAAGGAGCCGGAGAAAAAAACGGCTCCAACGGTGCAGACCGCTCCCGCTCCGAAGGAACCCGAAAAACCGAAGGATGCACCACGCCGGGGCAAGGAACAGATCGTCTATATCAAGCTGAACGAGCTTCACGCCTTCAAGAACCATCCCTTTGAGGTTCGGGATGATGAAGAAATGCGGGCTATGGTGTCCAGCGTCAAGGACAAGGGCGTGACCCAGCCCGCTATCGTCCGTCCCCGTGAGGATGGCGGCTATGAGATCGTGTCCGGCCACCGCCGCCAGAAGGCCAGCGAGCTTGCCGGATATGCGGATATGCCCTGTATTGTTCGCAATCTGACGGACGATGAAGCCATCACGCAGATGGTCGAGGACAATCTCAACCAGCGTGAAGAAATCCTCCCCAGTGAGCGGGCCAAAGCCTTGAAAATGCAGCTTGAGGCCATCAAGCACCAGGGCTCCCGCACTTCGGGCCAGATTGACCCGAAGGACGCAGGAAAACGCTCCAACGAAATTGTAGCCGAGCGCAATAAGATGGCGGTCAAGCAGGTGCAGCGGTATATCCGGCTCAATGAGCTGGTTCCCGACCTGATGAAGCTGATGGATGAAAAAAAGCTGGGTTTTACTACGGCGGTGGAGCTTTCCTATATCGGCAAGAAGAACCAGAACTATATCGCCGTCGCCATTGACAGCCAGCAGTCCTCTCCTTCGCAGGCGCAGGCAAAGCGTATGCGTGAGCTGGACGAAAAGAAGCTGCTCAACGGGGATGTGATCGACGGCATTATGATGGAGGACAAAAAGGAGGTAGACAAAGTGATTTTGACAGGTGTGGAACTGAGCAAGTATTTCGGCAAGGAAACTACGCCGAGGGAAATGAAGGACCAGATCATCAAGCTGCTGGACGACTGGAAGGGTCAGCAGAAGGAACATGAAAAGCCGGAGAAGAAAACCGAACAGGAAAAGTAAGCCCAAACTTCGGGTCAGCATGGCCCGAGGACTGCGGGGCTCTGCCCCGCGCCCCGAAGCTCTGGAGATATAAATTATTCCCCGTCGCCAGTTATTCCGTAGCATAGCCGGGAAAATCAGTCAAGGGCAGCGCCGCCGCAGGCGGTGCCAGAGGCACCCTTGACGGATTTCTCCCGGTTATGCTTTTTCCCGGTCAAGCGACGGGGATATAAATTCTCCAGAGCCGTTCCCCTTCCCGGGGGAAGGGGCGGAGGGGTTGGGCGAACTCTTGCTTTTCCCTAAACCAAAACAGAAATGGAGGCTCAACCAATGAAACGACCTTTAGCATACCTGACCGCCGCATGGAGCGGCGAGCCGGATGTTGATATGGAGCTGGCGGCCCACTACTGCCGCCTTGCTTATGAGGCGGGCTTTTCCCCAATCTGCCCGCTCTTGTACCTGCCGCTGTTTTTGAATGACAGCGTTCCCGAGGAACATAAGGCCGGGATTGATATGCGCCGGGATATGCTGCGGCGCTCCCATACCCTGATCGTCTGTGGCAGCGTTGTGGACGAGGATGTAAAAAACGATATTGCGGTTGCCGGGCGGCTGGGCATTGCGGCGACCACACTGGAAGGGGTGCTTGCCGTGAAGGGACATGGTACCCCGGGCCATGCCGGACATTAAGCTGGGAAGCCTTTTCGACGGGATTGGCGTGTTCCCTCTGGCTGCTTCCCGGTGCGGTATCCGTCCGGTATGGGCCAGTGAGATTGAAAAAGCGCCCATCTCCATAACCAAAAGGCACTTTCCCGACATGGTGCATTTGGGGGATATTACGAAGGTGGACGGCGGGAAAATCCCACCTGTCCATATAATTACCTTCGGTTCCCCCTGTCAGAACCTTTCTCTGATCGGCAACCGCTCCGGCCTTGCCGGGGCAAAATCAAGCCTGTTCTATCAGGCGTTTCGTATCATACAGGAAATGAGGGATGCTACTGATAACCTATATCCAGCTATCGCTGTTTGGGAAAACGTCATGGGAGCGTTTTCTACAAATGACCGGATGGACTTTAGAGCCGTCCTATCCGCCTTCTCGGACACCGAAGTTCCAATGCCTCCTTCGGGAAGATGGGGAAACGCCGGAATGGTGCGAGGGGGAACGCCTGATGTGTGCTGGCGGCTCATGGACGCCCAGTATTGGGCAGGCTCCCGAAGGCTGGCACGAAGGCAGCGGATTTTCGTCGTGGCGGATTTTGGAGGCAGACGTGCCGCAGACATACTATTTAAGCCCCGTCCAATGCTCCCACTTCCTCCGCCTTGCGGAGAGGGCGGGCCGCCGCCGAAGGAGATCGAACAGCTTCTTTTGAAACAGGGCGGCAGATACCAGTCATCCACCCCTTTCAGTGCTTTCGTATGCGGGGAGCGGCAAAAAGGCAGGAAGAAACGGCCTTCCGAAACAGCTTCGGATTACCAACTGACCCTTTTCCCACTCTTTTAGCCAGTGATGTAACGCCCTTTGCCTTCTGGTATGAGGGCGGCTGTATCCGTTTTCTGACGGAAACGGAAAGCGAACGGCTGATGGGGCTGCCGGAGGGCTGGACAAAGTACGGGGCGGACGGCGTGGAGATCCGGCCTCTGCAACGCTACGAGGCGCTGGGAAACGCGATTGCCCTCCCTTGCGCCGATTACATTATGGCCGGGATTTATGAGGTGCTGGCTGACCGGGCCGAAAAGGAGGAATGAGCCCATGTTTGAAGCCTATATAACCAATACAGCCCTGTACCCCTTGATGGGGATCGAGGTAGGGACAACGGTACATTTCCCCATGACGACACAGGAGTTGCAGGCCGCCCTTGCCAAAATCGGGATAGACGGGAAACGGTACAGCGAAGTGTTCTTTACCAGCTTTGACAGTGATGTGCTGGGGCTCTACGATCATCTCTACGAATGTGAGAACATCGACGAGCTGAACGAGCTGGGCCACGCCCTGCTGGAAGTACGGGATAAGGGCGGACTGGAAACCTTTGAAGCCGCTCTTGTCTTGGGAAACCACATACGGAGCGTGAAGGATTTGATAAACCTGACCCAGAACCTTGACCTGTACCGCTTTTACCCGGATATTTCTGATGATGAAGGGCTGGGCCGTCTTTACGCCGACGAGCTTGGGACCATCGACATACCGGAGCACATTCAGAACTACTTCGATTATGAGGCATACGGGCGGGATGTGCGTATCAACGAGGGCGGCGTATTCGCTCCCGGTGGGTACGTGTCGGCAGTCCCGGAGGGCTTCAAGGAGTATTACCACGGGCCGCAGGACATTCCGCCGGAACACCGGATATTTGCCTATCCTGAAAAGGCCGAGCCTGTCCACTCCATTCTCGCTGCACTCAAACGGTTTCAAGAAGCCCCGCCCGCTCCGAAAAAGGACAAGGCGGGGCCTTCCCATGAAGAACGGTAAGACTTCGGGCCAGCATGGCCCGAAGCATGAAGGAGGTGCATACCATCAACTATTACACTATCAATGAAGGAGCCGCCCGCCGGGCAAAGGAAATGAACAGCTTTTCCGACTACAAGGAAGGGAGCGCAACGGCGGAATACCGGGCAATGGTGGACAAGGCCGCCGCCATAGCGGAACAGCAGAAATCCCGGGTGGACCCCATGTACCATGAGAAGATTGACCATCTGTTAGACACCTACGCCCGCAAGCTGGCCGAAAACATGAACCAGGGCTTTGCCATTGACGCAAGGGTTCCCTCTGTGATGATCGCCGGACCTGCCAATTTCCCGGTGGGAAAGAAGGAAAAACAGAACCGGGCCCGGGACAGCAACATGGAGGAATGGCGGTATATTCAAGGGCTGCTGGATAAGATACGCAGTACCGGCATGGGCGGGATCAGCGCCGATGACCCGGCAGCGATTGAAAAGCTCCAGAAGAAGCTGGACGGGCTGGAACGCTCCCAGCTCATTATGAAGGAGGTCAACGCCTATTACCGCAAGCATGGCAAGCTGGACGGCTGTGCGCTGCTGTCGCCGGATCAGATCGAAAAGCTGAAAGCAAGCATGGCGTCAAGCTGGCGGAGCGATCCGAGGCCCTTTGAAAGCTACCAGCTTACCAACAACAATGCGGAAATCCGCCGGGTAAAGGCCCGTATCGAACAGCTTTCCAAACAGGCACAGCAGGAATTTTCCGGCTGGGAGTTCGATGGGGGCCGTGTGGAAATGAACCGGGAGGACAACCGCTTGCAGGTGTTCTTTGACGGAAAGCCTGACGCGGACACCCGGGCCGAGCTGAAAAGCAACGGTTTCCGCTGGGCTCCCAGCGTGGGCGCATGGCAGAGGCAGCTCACGGACAACGCCATCCGGGCGGCTGACCGCTTGGAATGTATCAAGCCGCTGTCCAGCGAAAAGCCCTCCCAGCTTCAAAAGAGGCCCTCTATCTTGCAAACCATGCGGGAACAGGGCGAAAAAGTCCAGACGGAGCCGGAAAAGAAAGCTCCGTCCGGCAGGGATGCCGAGCGGTAAGCCTCGGGCCACATTGGCCCGAGGTTTTCTGTTCCCCGAGACTGTACGGGGGCCTCCCGGATAGCGGGAACCCCGACGGAAAGGAGGTTTTATGCAGGAAGAAGTAAACCAAAAAACGGTTGCCCTTTCAATCAGGACAACGAAGCTCACAGGAAAAGTGCTGGCTGCCGCTCTTGGCAAGGTGGTTCGGGCGCTGCAAAAGCACCACCGGAAGGCGCTGACCCCGCAGGGACGCCAGAGCGTGAAAAAGCTGATGAACCACTATGGCGGCAAAAGTGCCATGCCCTATGTGGGAGCTCCAAAGGATTTTGACCGGATCGCGAAGGAGTTCCATGTGGACTACGCTTTCCATAAAGTGAGCCCCGGTCATTACCTGCTGTTTTTCAAAGCCAATCAGGCGGACGCTATCACGGCGGCCTTCCAGAAGTACAGCGCAAAGGTGCTGAATAAAGAGCAGGACAAGGCTTCCATCCTCGGCCAGCTTCGGAAATTCACGGAGCAGATCAGGACACAGGCAAAGGAAAAGCAGCGAACCAGAGAGGCGGTGAAGGACGGACGTTGAGTGACAAAATCAGAAAATATGTACTCCCAAACCTGCCGTACCTCTTTGTGTTCTGGTTCTTCTCCAAAATCGGGACGGCCTACCGGATCGCCCCCGGCACAGACTTCGGGACAAAGCTCATGGGGATGCTCGATACCTTCCCCAAAGCCTTTGAAACCTACTGGCCGGGGCTGGGAGGTATTGACCTGCTGGTGGGCCTTGCCGGTGCGGCTGGGGTGTATCTGCTGATACAGTCAAAGATCAGGCAGGCGAAAAAATTCCGGCGGGATGCGGAATACGGCACCGCCCGCTTTGGAACAAAGGAGGATATAAAGCCGTTTGTTGACCCAAAATTTCAGAACAATGTCATTCTGACCGGGACGGAGTTCCTTACCATGAACACCCGTCCGAAGATACCCGCCAATGCCCGGAACCTAAACGCCTGTGTCATCGGCTCGTCCGGCTCGGGAAAGACAAGGTTCTGGCTGACCCCGCAGCTCCTTCAAGCCCATTCCTCGTATGTGGTGGTAGACCCGAAGGGCGGCACCCTCGACCAGTGCGGGCGGTTTCTGCAACGGGAGAAATACAGGGTGCGGGTGTTCAACAGTATCGACTTTTCAAAATCCATGCACTACAATCCGCTGGCCTATATCAAGACGGAAAGCGATGTTTTGAAATTCGTTACCGCCTTGATTGCCAACACCAAAGGCGACGGCAAGGAGGGCGACGAGTTCTGGACCAAAGCCGAAACCCTCTTGTACTGCGCCCTTGTGGCCTACATCGTCTTTGAGGGGCCGGAAGAAGAACGCAACATGAATACGCTGGTGGAAATGATAAACAGCATGGAAGTCCGGGAGGATGACGAAACCTTCAAAAATGCGGTGGACTATATGTTTGACGGGCTGGAACGCCGCAGCCCCCAGCACTTCGCCGTGAGGCAGTATAAGAAATACAAGCTCGCCAGCGGTGATATATGCTCTAAGTGACTTCTTAATCATGATTTTGTCATGGTTAGTGAAGCAATCACTTAGAGCATTTTTGTTTCAGGAGGTACAGCCATGAGAAATGAAAAAATTACCCCACTGTACGAGCGCCTGAGCCGGGACGATGAGTTACAGGGCGAGAGCAACTCCATATCCAACCAAAAACAGATGTTAGAGGATTTTGCCCGCCGGAACGGGCTGCCCAACCCTACGCACTTTACCGATGATGGTATCTCAGGCACCCGTTTTGACCGCCCCGGATTTTTGGCGATGATGGAGGAAGTGGAGGCAGGGCGTGTAGAGGCAATCGTCATCAAGGACATGAGCCGGTTGGGGCGCGACTATCTAAAGGTCGGTCAGGTCATGGAGGTTTTGCGGCAGCGCGGAGTTCGGCTGATTGCAATCAATGACGGTGTGGACAGTCTGAAAGGCGATGACGATTTTACCCCGTTCCGCAACATTATGAATGAATTTTACGCCCGTGATACCAGCCGGAAAATCCGCTCTGTGTTTAAGTCAAAAGGCATGAGTGGCAAGCACCTGACCGGCACTGTGATTTACGGCTACTTATGGGACGAAAAACGGGAGCATTGGCTGGTAGATGAGGAAGCTGCCGAAGTGGTACGCCGTATATTCTCCCTCACGCTGGAGGGATATGGGCCTTACCAGATCGCCGGCAAATTATCCACAGACCGGATTGAAATTCCTGTCGTACACCTTGCCCGCTTCAACGAGGGTGTGAACCGTTCAAAGCCGGTCAAAGACCCCTATGGATGGGGATCATCTACCATCGTGAATATTTTGAAAAAACGAGAGTATTTAGGGCATACCATCAATTTCAAGACCCGCAAGCACTTTAAGGACAAGAAAAGCCACTATGTTTCTGAGGACGAATGGACGATCTTTGAGAATACCCATGAAGCCATTATCGACCAGCAGACCTTTGATCTGGTGCAGAAAATCCGTAGCAATGTACGGCGTTATCCAAACGGCTGGGGCGAAGCGGCTCCCCTCACAGGTTTGCTCTATTGTGCCGATTGTGGCGGCAAGATGTATGTCCACCGCACCAACAATGGCAAGCGGGTTTCTCAATATACCTGTTCCAATTATACCAAAGTTCCGTGTGGGACACTATGCTCTACACAACACCGTATCAATGAGAGTGCTGTTCTGACATTGGTTTCTGACACGCTCCGGGCTATCGCTGAATATTCCAGAAATGACCGGACGGAATTTATTCACACCGTTCAGGAAACGCAGGTTGCTCAACAGAGTGCCGATATATCGAAAAAGCGCAGGCGTCTGGCTGCTGCTCAAAAGAGAGCCGGAGAACTGGAAAAACTGATTTGCAAAATCTATGAGGACAATGCCCTCGGCAAGCTGCCGGACGCACGATATAGGGCGCTTGATGCACAGTATGCCAAAGAGCAGGGCGCACTTGAGATTGAAATTGCGGAGCTGGAAAAGGCTGTTACCGGCTACGAGCAAAGCCAGAAATCAGCGGAGAAATTTATAGCCCTGATTGATAAGTACGAGAATTTTGACACGCTGACAAACACCATGCTCAACGAGTTTGTAGAGAAAATCCTTGTCCACGAACGCGCCCGAAAAGGCAGTCAGGATACCACGCAGGAAATTGAAATTTACTTCAATTTTTTAGGACGCTATATCCCGCCATCCTTACAGCCGGTTCCTTTAACTCCAGAGGAGCAGGAAGAATTGCGGAAACAAGAAGGACGCAAGGACAGGCTCCATCAGAACTATTTGAAGCGGAAAGCCAGCGGCGCACAAAAACGGTATGAGGACAAAATCAAGGCGAAGAAAAAAGCGGAAATGGACGCTAAGAAAGCCCTGATCCGGGCTGAGGATATGAAAAAAGGTGTTTTTTCTACTATCGGTCAGCTACCAAAAGAAGAACCGCGCAAAGGCAGCATAGCAGCCAGCGTAGCAGTCTAATCATCACGAAGCAAAGGAGAATGAAAATGAGTAAGTTGACTTACATTCGTTGTGGAGATTATGATATACCCAACCTAAAACTTTCTGAACAGCCGGAAACTTCTATCGGCAAGTACGGCAGGATGAGAAAATCCTACCTAAAGAAACATCGCCCCATTCTCTACAACCAACTGCTGATGAGCGAGAAGCTGTATCCACACCTGTTAGAGATTGACCGGACAGCGCAGGAGCGCGTGGACACCATGTTGCCTCACATGATGGAGACTGCGGGTGTCACTGAGGAATTGAAAGCCTGTGCCCCTATTCGTTGGGTGGGGTTGATGAACACATTAACGGCACAGATTGAGGAAATTTTAATCAGGGAACTGATTTGCAGCTGAATGGGAGGTGCGGGAAATGCTGACCTTTGAAAAGGTTTTGAAAGTGTTTCAGGCATATCTGGATGATGATCCTCTGTATGAGGTGGTGCAGACCAGCCACGGTTATACATTGATGGCATGGGAACCTCACCGAAATGACTGGTACAGCGCTGAAATACAGAAAACTCCGGAGGATTTGCGAAACGCCTTGCTGGATACATACGCCAACTTTCTGGAAGATAAGATTACCGGAAATGACCGCGAGCTGGCTGTGGAAGAAATCGGAGAAATCCAGCAGAGCTGTCGGGAACTTTGGGAAAAGTGCGGGGAAACTTGATACAGAAACGCCAGAAGGAGGCCGCGATTATGCGCCCTCCTTCTGCTTCGCAGTCTGTTCCATTTTGAGCGCCCCGTCTATGGCACCTTCAATAATCGACAGGTATTGTTCAGGACAGAGCTTCAGCTTGTGACTGACCCGTTGCCGCTGTTCGCTTTCTTCCCGCATGATCTCCGGATTAAAATACCGTTCCACGGGAAGTCCGCAGACCTTAATCAACTGGATCATCACAGGCAGGCTCGGAATCGCACCTTGATTCTCAATGTTGGCAAGATACCGCCATTCAATCCCAACCATTTCTGCCAATGTTTTTCGTGCCAGACGCTTTGCCTCTCGTGCGGCTTTGACATCTGCACCGAAGGTTTCAAAACCGGGACAATCTTCAACTTTCGCCATATAACATCACCCAGTTACATTGTATAATTCATACTTTGCTCGTGGAATGTTGCTATATGCAGGCTGATTGAAGTTTATAATTCATATTTTGAGGTTTGAAATCTGGCATACAGAAAACTATAATAATGATAGAACTACACACGAATCACAAAATTTTATGCTACTATACCAGTGGAGGTGGTTTTATGCAGCACATTTTAATTGTTGAGGACGATTTAGATATTCAAGAATTATTGAAAAACTTTTTGCAGGAAGTTGGATACGCTGTTACTCTTGCGAGTGATGGCATTGAGGCAATATCCCTTTTTGCAAGCACACATTTTGACCTGATTTTGTTAGACATTATGCTCCCTAAAATTGACGGCTTTACTGTCTGTGAATTGATCCGCAAGCAGTCAAGTGTCCCTATTATCATGCTGACTGCCCTAAACGGAGAGGATGAACAAATCCGAGGCTTAGATTTACAGGTTGACGATTATATTACAAAGCCATTCTCCATGCCGATATTGGTTCGCAAAATCGGCGCTGTTCTCCGCAGAAGTTCTATGATACCAGAGCAGGAACACCAAACGATTACCTATAAAAATCTCGTTCTGGATATGGACAGTTATACCGCTGTGGTAGACGATGTTTCTTTTGACCTTACCCAGCGAGAATTTGAGGTGTTAAGGGAGCTTCTGCTAAATCAAGGGCGTGTACTTACGCGGCAAAATCTGCTGGATAAGCTATGGAAATATGACTTTTATGGCGATGAAAGGGTTGTAGATACTCACATTAAAAATCTTCGCAAAAAGTTGGGGATTGACTTCATCCAGACAATCAGAGGGGTGGGATATAAAATTGATAAAGAAAATTAAAGGAAGTCTATTTGCAAAAATATTTGCAATCACTTTTTTGCTGACCAGTATTTGCTGTGTTCTGACATATACCGTCATTTCGTGGCTCGTTCCCAAAACATATAGCACAACACTTGACGCAAGCCTGGAAAATACGGTTTCCTCTTTTATTGCGGAGTTGCAAACCATGTCCCCGTTGGAAAGCGGAACGCTTTTTGATGAGTTTCTTTTGAACAATAACGGGGTATTGCTTCAACTATCCGACGATGACGGTAACGCAATCGAACTGCCCTCACAGGGGGCAAAAGAATTTCCTCGTTTTCTTGATGGAGGAATAGCAACTGAAAATACTGATCCGGCGGCGTATCGGGCAACACATAGCTACCTGTTCTCTTTCGCAGGATCGGACACTGTTTATACATTGACAGTTGCCGGGAGCGCGCATGAGGTTGACCTGCTTAGGAATACTCTGGCAAATGTTTTTATCATTCTATTTTTTGTTATTCTTATTATTGCTACGCTTGCTTCAATGATTTACTCCCGCTATGTTACAAGGCCCGTATTACGACTGAGCGCAGTATCAAAAAATATGTCTGAACTAAACTTTAGTTGGAAGTGTGAAGAAAGTCGGACAGACGAGCTTGGTGTTCTGGCGCATAGCTTGAATGAAATGTCTAAAAAGCTATCTGCCGCTTTGGAAAATCTACAGGCAGCAAATATAAAATTGCAGGCAGACATAGAGCACGAAAAAGAATTAGAACAGGCACAACTTGATTTTTTCTCTGCTGTTTCTCACGAATTAAAAACGCCTATTACAATTATCAAGGGGCAGACAGAGGGGATGATTTTGAATGTGGGCGATTATCAGGATCGCAATAAATATCTATCGCGCTCCCTTGAAATCATCAATACAATGGAGAGCATGGTACAAGAAATACTGACGGTTTCGCGTATGAAATCATCTAAAGTAGGTCTGCGAAAAGAAAAAATGGATTTTTCTGATCTTCTGAAACGGGAATATGCTTTATTTGAGGATCTGATTGTACAAAAGGAAATTGACTGGAACGAGAATATTTCTCCCGCCCTGCAAATCGTCGTAGACAAAATGCTGATACAAAAAGCAATTAACAATATTGTTTCTAATGCCATCTTATATTCTCCGAGAGGCAGTTCAATCTATATGGACGCATTTTCTAAAAATGGGTCGGTAGTTTTCCAGATAGAAAATACTGGTGTGCATATTCCAGAAGCAGAAATTCCAAAATTATTTGATGCTTTCTATAGGATGGAGCAATCACGCAATCGAAAAACAGGGGGTAGCGGCTTAGGACTTTATATCGTCAAAACTATTTTAGAACAGCACAATATAATATATAGCTTGAAAAACACAGACAGAGGGGTATTGTTTTCAATCCGATTTTGAAAAATGCGGGACGGTCAGATTTGATCGCCCCGTATTTTTAACTACACATAAAAAACATATTCGCCACAATGGTATCCCAAACAGTTCTGCTACTATATATTCAGAAACAGAAAGGAGTGTTTCAGAATATGAAAAAACAAAAAATCACAACTCTTTTACTCACAATGGCGCTTTGTGCATCGGCTGTTTTAAGCGG
Organism: Blautia sp. BCRC 81119; assembly: GCF_003184505.1. NCBI lineage: Bacteria > Bacillati > Bacillota > Clostridia > Lachnospirales > Lachnospiraceae > Blautia > Blautia sp. BCRC 81119. The sequence goes on from NZ_QJHD01000003.1 coordinate 99,389, forward strand.
CTGTGCTGCAAGCGCGGCAAACCAGTCAACTACCAGCTCAACACCTTTTGAGGAGGCGAAAGATAGCGGCACTTCCATTTCCTCTGACGAGGCTTCCTCGGTGCAAGCCTACGAGAATGATGAAGTCCTTTCCTCTGAGGAACAGGCCAAAGCGGAGCAAGAACGCCGGGCTGAGATTGCTGAAAAGTATTCTATCTATGAACCGTATGGTATGACATACGACACGGAAAAGGATCGTTTCTTCTATAACGGGCAAGTCGTGCGTTACTTCAAGGATCAGATCAATTCTAATGAAACGGATGGCTTTTCCTATGATGACGGCGTGATAGACGTTGAACCCATTAGAGATGAAGATGGAACTCTGACAGGTCTAAAGCAATCCTCGGACGCTGACTTTAATGCTCGCACCAAAGAGCAGGAGGCATTGAAAGCCGAATTGGAAAAGGCGGGAATTACGGCCGGAAGTGGTAGCTTTGAACAAGGCGATCCGAATTATCGTGATGACAGTCTGGACGCATACACCGAATTTGGCGTTTCTTATGACAAGACTTCTAATCATTGGATGTACGACGAAAAGCCTATCTATATCCTTTATGACAAGGAGCGTTACACTTTTTGCGACAAAGGTGTGAGTGATGGCGTTAGCTTGAATGTTGTTCGTGACAAGGCCGGCAACATTGAAAAGCTGGTTTCTGTGGATAAGGGAGAATTAGAACAGTTTGTGAAATAACTTGTGAATTGCCGGACGACGGCAAAAGAAAAAAAGCCGTCGCAGAGCAGACATATTTTCACGCCCATTTGAAACGGCGGCTTTGATTTCAGAGCCGCCGTTTCTTTGCGCTTACACAAACCAATGACGACTTGCAGGGACACGGTAGCCGATTGGAGGTCATTTTGCCGTGTCCTTTTCTCTTTTTCGCAGTATCCATGATCTGCACCAGCTAAAAAAAGCCTGTTCCCAGCAGCGGAGCAATGCGGTCAGCAGTATGCACTATACCATGTAATTAAACAGCAAAATATACTCTATTACGCTCGTATGGCTTTATGCCGTCCGGGCGCTTTTTTGTCCCTGTGGAGCCGGAACATCGGGTCAGCATGGCCCGAACTTTATCCCCGGTGCCGTTCTCCGCCGCCCCATTCAGATTTTCCCGAAAAAATCTGAATGGAGGAAAGGCAGATGGAAGTTACCATCAATTATAACGGACAAGCTGTGGCCGTGGAGGTCACGCTGGAAGTCTATGAATTTCTTGACAGGGCCGATCACAAAACGGAGAACCTGTTCCATGAACAGCGGCGGCATTGGGATGGCCGGGAGTTTGACGAGTATATCATTACCACCGAGGGTGTAGGAGCCTACGGCGAAACGCCGGAAGAATACCTTTGCCGCATGGAAACGCTGCATGAGCTGATGGCGGTTCTGGACACCTGTACCGAGGCTCAGCGCCGCCGGTTCCTGCTCTATGCGCTTGAGGGACTGAGCCTTGCAGAGATCGGTGTGCTGTGCGGCTGCTCCAAAGTGGCTGTGTATCAAAGTGTGGAGGCGGTCAGAAAAAAATTTATAAATTTCTTTGAGAACAGGCTTAACGAATGACCTGTTTTCTGGCTACCAAGTGAAAGGGATCATTTCCCTTATCTCAGCGAGGGGCGGACAGCGGACGAGCTGCCCGCCTCTCCAATTTTCAGGAGGTAAGCCTATGAAAACAATCAACCTGCGGTGGATGTATCCCCACTACCGGCATGACGAGTTTGTGGATGTTACGGACGAGGTATGGGCAGCGATGTATCAGGCCCAGCGGGAGATGGAGAACTATGAGCGTCGGAAAGTCTACCACCGCGCCTACTACTCTCTGGACGCATACAGCTGGCTGGAAAATTACGCGCTGGAACACAGCAGATCGCCGGAAGATATTTTGCTGGAACGAGAAGAAATGACCACCCGCCTGCACATGATTGCAGCTCTGCCTGCGGCTCTGGCTCATGCCACTCCGACACAGACCCGCCGTGTTCACGCCTACTACATTGCCGGTATCAAGCAGCCGGAAATCTCCCGGAGAGAGGGCATCCACAGCAGCAAGGTCAGCGTTTCCATCCGCCGGGGGCTGCGGAATATGCGCCGCTGCTATGATGACCTTTTTCAAACAGAGTGAGGGCGTGCCTATGCAGACCATCAATCTCAAACAATATTATCCATTTTGCAAAGAGGACATTTTTGTGGAGGTGTCCGATGAGATCGTCGAAGCGTTTCTTCTGGATAAAAGAGCCGAAGCCGCCAGAGATCGCAAGATGTTCCGGTATAAGGCGTTTTATTCCCTCGATTGTAACGATGGAATCGAAAATGCCGCCATCGGCTGGGCGCAGCCATCGCCGGAGGACTACCTGATAGAAAAAGAAGAATTAGCCGAATACGAAGAACTGATACGGCGATTGTATGAAGCCATTTCTTTCCTGCCGCCTATGCAGGCTCGCCGTGTCCACGCCCGCTATATGCTGGGTATGAAAGTGAAAGATATTGCCGCAATGGAGGGTATCACGCCATCACAGGCGGGAAAATCCATCCATGCCGCACTGCGGAGGCTGCGCCGGTACTTTGCTCGACAGAAATGGACGGTCAATCTATGAGTATTTTCAAAGAAAAGAGGTGCCTGACATGAACGAAAAAATTACAGCCCACCCCCAAAAAGAAGAACGGGAGAAAGTCCTGAAGGAGATTCGGCAGCTTGAAAACCGAAAGAAGATTTTGGAGAACAAGCAGCGGAATGAAGAACGCAGGGTTCGCACCCGCCGCCTGATTGAGCGTGGGGCCGTTTTGGAGGGCATTTTCCCTCTGGCCCCCGACCTTCCCGGCGTAGAGGTCAAAGCGTTCCTGATTGCCCTGTCCCATCTTCCGGGGGCGGAAGAACTGGCCGCAAAACTGCCGAAATCCGGGGACAAGCCGTAAGTCCCTTGTTTACAAGGGCGCACTTATACACCGTTGCCGGTGCTGTGCGCCCTGCCGGGGGCGTTGCGTACTTCGTCCGCGATGGGGAGCTACACTCCCCAAACCCCTTGTGCGCTCTGCGAAGCCAAACACCCGCTTTGCGTCTGTCCGGCTCCACGGAGCCTGAATACCCATCACCGAAAGGAGGTGCCACCCATAGATTTTTGTCATATCCCCGTCAGTATCATCAAGCGCAGCGAAGGCCGTTCCGCTGTTGCCGCAGCCGCCTACCGTAGCGGAACCAAGCTGACGAATGAATGGGACGGCCTGACCCACGATTATACCCGGAAGGGCGGCGTTGTCCATGCGGAAATCATGCTGCCCGCCCACGCCCCGCCAGAGTTTGCAGACCGCTCCACCCTCTGGAACAGTGTGGAGCAGATCGAGAAAGCCAGGGACAGCCAGCTTGCCCGCGAGATTGAGGCGGCGTTGCCCCGCGAACTGTCCAGAGAACAGCAGCTTGCCCTTGTCCGGGCCTATGTGAAAGACAACTTTGTAGACAGAGGAATGTGTGCTGACTTTGCTATCCATGACAAGGGAACCGGCAATCCTCATGTCCATATCATGCTGACGCTCCGGCCTTTGAAAGAAAATGGACAGTGGGGCTCAAAGTGCCGCAAGGCATACGATCTGGACGAGAACGGCCAACGCATCCCGGACGGGAAAGGCGGCTGGAAGAACCACCGGGAGGACACCACCGACTGGAACGACAAAGGGAATGTGGAGATTTGGCGGGCGGCATGGGCGGCCTGCACCAACCGGGCATTGGAGGCCGCCGGTCATCCCGCCCTGGTAGACCACCGCAGCTACAAGCGACAGGGAATTGATAAAATCCCCTCTGTCCACATGGGGCCAGCGGCCAGCCAGATGGAGAAGCGTGGTATCCGCACCGACAAGGGAGAAGTCAACCGGCAGATCGCCGCCGACAACAAGCTGCTCAAGGAAATCAAGGCCCGCATTACCCGCCTTTATCTCTGGTCGAAAGACGAAGCGGAAAAACCACAAACGCAGCAAAGCAGCTTGATCGCCTTGTGGGAAGCCCAGCAGCAGCTCAAGCGGCCCGACACCCGCAGCGGAAAAATCCGGGCTTTGCAGGAAAGCGCTGCACTATTCAGCTTTTTGCAGGCAAACGGCATCCAGTCTATGCAGCAGCTTCATGAAAAAATCGCTGATATGAACAGCTGTTACTATGACCTGCGGGGAAAGATCGTCAAGGCCGAGCGCCAGATCGCCATTCTTACCGAACGCGGGGAGATGTGGGAACAGTACAACCAGCACAAGTCCATCCACAAGCAGCTTGCCAAAGTAAAGCCGGAAAAACGGGAACAGTTTGAACAGCGCCACAGCCGGGAACTGATTCTGTATGACGCAGCGGCCCGGTATCTGAAAGAACTGAAAGACAGCGGCGAGGCAATCACCCCAAAGGCATGGCAGCTGGAAATTGACCAGCTGGCCGCTGGAAAGCAGACGGACACGCTTGCCATGAAAGCCATGCGGGAGGATTTGAAAGCAGTGGAACGGCTCCGCAAAACCGCCGAGCAGCTGTCCCGACAGGAAAGGGACAAGTCTCACAACCGGGAGCCGAATCGGTAAAGGATACCGCGTTTTGGCGTACCCCTGTCAAGTGCGTCGCGCTTCACGACATACCTTTGCATACAGAAAAACCGCCGTACAGGTTTCCCCATACGGCGGCAGACTGTTTATTTGCCGAACAAGTCGCTGTGTGTGCCGGTGCGGGCCAGCGTCAGCACCAGAACATCATCTTCTATGCGATAGACAAGCAGCCAGTCCGGGAGAATATGACATTCCCGATGGCCTGCCCAATCGCCGGACAGGTCATGGTCGCGGTTCTTATCCGGCAGCGGTTCGCCCATTGCCAGCAACGCTACGACCTGCTCCAGCAGCTCAATCTTCAAGCCACGCTTGATAGCTCGTTTGTAGTCTTTTTTGAAACTGGTCGTGTACTTGACGGTATATTTGGTTTCTTTCATCTTTTCAGGTCAGCAAACAACTCGTCAAGGTCATTGTAGCCCTTTACAGACGGGTCTTTTGCAATCCTTTCCGCTTCCAGCATGGCAGCAACCGTTTCTTTGTTCGGCTGTTCCAGCCTTACTTCAAAGGGAATGCCGCCTTCACGAAGCGACTGGCGCACAAAGATGTTAAACGCCGTAGTCAGGTTCATGCCAAGTTCAGTAAACAGTGCGTCCGCCTGCGCTTTCAAATCTGCATCCATGCGGATACTGATGTTTGTGGTATTTCCAGCCATACGATCAACCCCTTTCTGCTGGTACTTTTAGTATATGCCATTTGCACGAAGAAAACAATACTTTGCACGAATATTTAACAGTAAATTCATTGAAGGAGGTCACTGTATGAAGCAAATTATTTTGCCCGTCACTATCCACCTGAATATCCGCCTGCCCCTTGCCCTCTTGCAGCCGGAATCGGCAGACGCGCCCACCGGCCCGGAGCCGGAGGCCCATGCCTGCCAGGGCTGCGGCAACTGCGGCGGGTGTGGGAAGTGCCAGCATGAAAAAAAGCAAGCCTGAACCCGTCCCCGTCATGGACTACCGTCAGTACCGCAGAGCGCGGCGGCTGGTACATGAGTGCTGCAACTATGACGGCGGCCACTGTATCGCGCTGGATGATGGGGAGGAATGTGTCTGCGTCCAGTCCATTTCCTACTCCCTGTTGTGCCGGTGGTTCCGGGCGGCGGTGCTGCCGCTGGACAGAGAACTGGAAACGGCCCTGTTCCACCGCCTGGACGCCAAACGGTGCGCCGTCTGCGGGGCGCTGTTCACCCCCGGCTCCAACCGGGCCAAATACTGCACGGAATGTGCCGGACGCATGAAGCGTATCAAGGCCGCCCAGCGCAAGCGGAAACAAAGGGCGAAATGTCACGCTTTAGGGGCTGAAAACCCCTTGTAAATCAAGGCTTTTTTCGAGGGTGTCGCTGGGGGCCTGATAGATTTATCCTCCGACCCCTAAAACGGCCTTAAAATGCGTACAGAATCCCAAGAGAAACCCCAAGGAGGAACCCTATGTCAGACAACCGAAAATATTATTACCTGAAACTCAAAGAAAACTATTTTGACGATGATTCCATCGTGCTGCTGGAAAGTATGCAGGATGGTGTGCTGTATTCCAACATTCTGCTCAAGCTGTATCTGAAATCGCTGAAACATGGTGGACGGCTTCAACTTGACGAGGACATTCCTTACACGGCGCAGATGATCGCCACCATCACCCGCCAGCAGATCGGCACTGTGGAGAGAGCCTTGCAGATCTTTTTGAAGCTGGGTCTTGTGGAAGTGCTGGACAGCGGCACCTTCTACATGAGCAATATTGAACTGCTGATCGGCCAGTCCTCCACCGAGGCCGAGCGAAAGCGTGCGGCGAGGCTCCAAAACAAGGCTCTTTCCGCGCCCCGGACAAGTGGCGGACATTTGTCCGACATTCGTCCACCAGAGATAGAGATAGAGTTAGAGAAAGAGATAGAGATAGAGATAAAGAGAGAGATAGAGAAGGGACGCTCCGCCCGCGCCTATGGCCGTTACCAGAATGTTTTCCTGACGGATGAAGAACTGGCAGAATTGCAGGCCAGCTTTCCCACTGTATGGGGCCAGTACATCGAAAAGCTGTCCGAGTACATGGCTTCTACCGGCAAGCGGTATCAGAGCCATGCAGCCACCATCCGGCGCTGGGCCGGTGAGGACGCGAAAAAGGCGGCCCTGCCCACCCGCAACCGGGATTACAGCGTAAAGGAGGATGAAACTGTATGATTGAGATTACCGCAGAAATCCGGGCGCTGATCGACAAGGCAGCTGCCGGTGTGGAATTGGCCGGGGACGAGTATATAGACCCGTCAGACGGGCTCATTCACTGTAAGAAATGCGGCGGCCAGAGGCAGACCGTTGTGCCATGCTTCGGGAAATCCGGCTACTTTATGCCGCGCTGCATCTGCCAGTGCCAGCGGGAGGCTGAGGAGCAGCGCAAGGCTGCTGAAGAACGGCAGCGCTGTATGGAGCGTATCAAACGCCGAAAGGCACAGGGCTTGCAAGACCGTTATCTGTATGACTACACATTTTCCAATGATAACGGGCAAAACCCATTGATGGACAAGGCCCGCGCCTATGTGGAGAACTGGAAGGAGGCTTACAAGAACAACACCGGCCTGCTGTTGTTCGGGGATGTGGGAACCGGCAAGTCTTTTTTCGCCGGATGTATTGCCAACGCTTTGCTTGACCGGGATGTGCCGGTGCTGATGACAAACTTCCCCACCATTCTGAACCGCCTGACCGGGATGTTCTCTGAGGACAGGTCGGAGTTTATTGCCAGCTTTGACGAGTATGACCTGCTTATCATTGACGATCTGGGCGTAGAGCGCAGTACCGAATATGCTATGGAGCAGATGTTTTTCGTCATCGACAGCCGCTATCGCAGCCGTAGACCCATGATTATCACAACAAACTTGAAACTGTCCGAGCTAAAAAACCCGCCTGATCTGGCCCACGCCCGTATCTATGACCGTATTCTGGAACGGTGTGCGCCGATTCTCTTTGACGGGAAGAATTTCCGGGAAGAAAATGCCGGAGCCACCAAACAGGCGGCGAAAGACCTTGTGAATCGTAAGCATGAGTAATTTTTTGCCGGACGATATAGACCCGCCCGGAGAAAGGAGCGCCATGAACAAAGAACCCCGTACTATGCAGATGGCAGACGCCGCTACTGCGTCCAGAGCGCCGGAAAACACGCCAGCGATGGTAAAGAAAATCGGCAAGACAACCTACAAGGTTCATGTCCATTTCAGCAATACCAGCACAGAAACCATGAGCGATAAAATCAAGCGTATGCTCAAAAATGAAATTCAGCAGATGTGACAGACTGATAAACGAAGCCGCATTGTGCTAAACTGTTGATGGTACGCACCAAAACTTTTATCTAAGGAGGACATGAAAATGCTGTACACAGAAAAAGAGAAAAATGAGATTGAGCGAGTAAAGGAAGTCTTTGCGGAACATCTGCGGCAAAGCCCTGATTTTGAACTGCTCTGGTCGGACAAGGTAGGCTATGTTTGGCTGGCGATTGGCGTAAATCCAGTCTATGTGGATACCGGTATCAGGATAGAATCTGCCGCCGATCTCTGCGGCAGGTGTTTGGATGATGTTGCTATGGATGTTTTGTATATGACGGGCAACGATCATGCACTGGAAGCAGCCGACCCGCTGGAATTGGCCGAAATCAAGCGGCGCTGGGAGCCATATATCAACCAGCTGCCAGACTATGCGTATCTCTGCAAAGACCTGCTAAACGGAAAAATGTAATCTGTCAAACGAGGTGTCAGGAGCCATACAATGCTTCTGGCACCTTTTTTATAGATTTTTTGTGAATTTGATTAAAAAGTCCTTGACAATTTGTCTCTGGTAAGACAGCAAAATCTATTCTGATCAGTTGTGGTGCAAGACTCGCACCCTTTGATATTGCGGAACTGCGGGAGCTTATGAGTTATGACGAACTGGAACTGGATTTGGTCGGTGACAGGAAAACAGCATTGTTTGTTATTATTTCAGATACCGATGATACCTTTAATTTTATTGTTTCTATTATGTACACACAGCTTTTTAATCTGCTCTGTGACAGAGCTGATGATGTATATGGAGGTAGACTTCCAATTCATGTGAGGTGTCTCCTGGACGAGTTTGCGAACATCGGACAAATTCCAAAATTTGAAAAACTGATTGCTACGATTAGAAGCCGGGAAATCTCAGCTTCTATTATTTTGCAGTCAAAGTCTCAGCTTAAGGCAATTTATAAGGATAATGCCGATACCATCGAAGGAAACTGTGATACGACCTTATTCCTGGGTGGAAAGGAAAAAACGACATTAAAGGAAATAGCGGAGATCCTGGGAAAAGAAACCATAGATCTTTATAACACATCGGATACGAGAGGCAGTCAGCGGTCTTATGGAATGAACTACCAGAAAACAGGAAAGGAGTTGATGAGCCAGGATGAAATAGCAGTCATGGACGGAGGAAAATGTATTCTGCAGGTGAGAGGTGTCAGACCATTTTTCTCAAATAAATACGATATTTGCAAACATAAAAATTACAAATATCTGTCCGATTATGACAAAAAGAATACCTTTGATATTGAAAAATATCTGAGTACTAATCTGATACTGAAACCAGAGGATGAAGTGGAACTGTATCAGATGTAACTTCTCGACAAATTGTCGGGAAGTGGATCATGGGAGGAAATCATGAATAATTTGGAAAAAAGGAACAGTCGGTATCCATCGACGAAAATGAATATACCGACTGTACGTGTGAGGAATTTTCCAAGTAGAAAATCCTATGTTTAGTGTAGCACAAAAGGCAGGGTTTATATAGTGTTTTCTTCCCTTTCTGGAAAAAATCTAAGAAAGGACTGGAAAATGTAAGTTTTCCAAAGGTACACTTATGGCATTTTTTACAACGGCAATTACGACCTTAAAAACATTGGTTTGTGCGATCGGAGCCGGACTTGCAGCCTGGGGAGTGATCAATCTGCTGGAAGGATATGGAACGGACAATCCGGGTGCAAAGTCACAAGGAATAAAACAGTTGATGGCGGGCGGTGGCATCGTACTGATTGGAATAAACCTGATTCCACAGCTTGCAACTTTGTTTGGATAAATAAATGGGTGGAATAACCGAAAAAATAACAGAGTTCATAAAGGATCTGCTAACAGGCTGGATCACATCAAACCTGGATACCATGTTCACCGATGTAAATACCAAAGTAGAAACGATTGCTACAGAGGTTGGGAAAACACCCCAAAATTGGAACAGTGGCATTTTTTCCATGATAAAAAATCTGTCGGATAATGTCATTGTCCCCATTGCGGGGATGATTATTACATTTGTACTGTGTTATGAGCTGATTTCCATGATTATGGAAAAAAACAATATGCACGATACGGATACGTTTATGTTTTTCAAATACATTTTTAAGATGTGGGTAGCGGTATATCTGGTTACTCATACTTTTGATATTGCGATGGCAATTTTTGATGTAGCGAATCATGTGGTATCCAATGCTGGCGGTATGATAACCGGTTCCGCATCTATTGATGTTACAGAAGCATTGAAAACGCTTCTTGAAACGCAGATTGAAGATATGGGAATCGGAGAATTACTGGGGCTTGGTCTGGAAACGATGCTGGTCAGTTTATGTCTAAAAATCATATCAGTCCTGATTACCGTCATTTTATATGGACGAATGATAGAAATATATCTTTATGTCTCTGTGGCACCTATTCCGTTTTCAACATTTACGAACAGGGAATGGGGAAGTATTGGAAATAATTACGTGAAGGCATTATTAGCGTTGGGATTCCAGGGATTTTTTATGATGGTATGTGTTGCGATTTATGCAGTTCTGGTAAATGCTATTACAGTTGCAGATAATCTTCATACAGCTATCTGGTCAGTTGCAGCATATACAGTTATTTTATGTTTCAGCCTGTTTAAGACCAGTTCCCTGGCAAAATCAATCTTCAATGCACATTAGGAGGAAACAAGAATATGGCATATGTTCCAGTGCCGAAAGATTTTTCAAAAATAAAGACAAAATTAGCACTGAATTTAACTAAAAGACAAATTATATGTTTTTCTCTGGCAGGAATTTGTGGTGTTCCGGTCTATTTGCTGACAAAAGCAGGACTGGGAACAGATGTGGCAGCAACGCTTATGATCATAGTGATGCTGCCATTTTTCTTTTTTGCAATGTATGAAAAGGATGGATTTCCAGCAGAGAAAATATTGCTTCACATTATCCGGCAGAAATTTTTAAGACCTGGAATCAGGGTCTATCGTTCCCAAAACTTATATGACCGGATTATAGAGTACGATAAATTAGAGAAAGAGGGTGCATGGCTTGAGAAAAAGGCAAAAGAAGCCAGGGAAGCGAGAAATCCGTTCCATTTCCTTAAAAAAGCAGACCGAAAAAAATAAGAAACAGAAAACCGGACTTACGAAAGAAGAAAAAAAGCGTCTGAAAGAACTTCGGATGATAAAAGCGGAGAATCAGAAGAAGAGGAAGCCTTTTACAGCGCAGGATACGATTCCATATAAGAAAATATATAAGGATGGTATCTGCAGGACAGATGATAACTATTATTCAAAGATGGTGCAGTTCTACGATATAAATTACCAGTTAGCGCAGAATGATGATAAAGCGGCTATTTTTGAGAACTATTGTGAGTTCCTGAATTCATTTGACAGCTCTGTTGAGGTACAAATTACATTTCTTAATCAACAGGTGAATTTTGATGAGTATGCAAAAAATATTGATATTCCAGAGCAGGATGACTGTTTCAATGATATTCGGAAAGAATATTCGGATATGTTGAAAATGCAGCTTTCCAAAGGAAATAATGGGCTTGTAAAAACAAAATATATTACATTTTCCATTAAGGCGGATAATCTGCGAAATGCAAAATCCAGGCTGGAGAGAATTGAAGCCAGTGTATTGAATAATTTTAAGGTGATGGGAGCCATGGCAGAGCCTTTAAATGGAGTAGAACGTCTGAAAATTCTGCATGATGTGATGAATATGGACACAAAAGAATCTTTCCATTTCCATTATGGGATGGTTGCAAAAACAGGTCTGCAGACAAAAGACTTTATTGCACCTACCGGATTTGATTTTCGTAATGACAGCTATTTTCGGATGGGACAGACTTTTGGATGCGTGTCATATTTACAGATTACATCACCAGAACTTACGGATAAACTGCTGGCAGATCTGCTGGATCTGGAAGAGAATCTTATCATCAATATGCACCTGCGTCCAATTGATCCCAAGGCAGCTATTAAAAGCCTGAAAAGTACGCTGTCAAATATTCAGAAAATGAAAATTGAAGAACAGAAGAAAGCGGTCAGAAGCGGATATGATATGGATATTATTCCAACGGACATTTCTACATACGGAGAGGATGTGGAGGGATTGCTCAATGAAATCCAGTCCAGGAATGAGAAACTTTTTGAACTTACTTTTTTGCTGATGAATACAGCGGACAATAAGAGAAAACTGGACAATATTGTGTATCAGACTGCAGGAATCGCCCAGAAATATAATTGCAATATACGGAGAATTCAATATCAGCAGGAACAGGGACTTGTGGCATCACTGCCACTGGGAATGAACCAGACTGGAATACAGAGAATTATGACTACGACTTCTACAGCAATCTTTGTTCCGTTTACCACACAGGAACTTTTCCAAGGCGGTGAAGCTCTTTACTATGGCTTAAATGCACTGTCAAACAATCTCATTATGGTGGATCGGAAACGATTGAAAACACCTAACGGCCTGATTTTGGGTACTCCTGGTTCCGGTAAGAGTTTTGCAACGAAAAGAGAAATTCTCAATGTTTTCCTGATTACAGACGATGACATTATTATCTGTGACCCGGAGGGAGAATATTTTCCGCTGGTAAATGCCTTAAATGGTGAAGTTATTAAAATCAGTGCAAAAAGTAATGATTACATCAATCCTATGGAAGTGAACCTGGATGTTATTTATCATCCGGAGAAATACAGGATTAATGGCGATGTGGAGGATATTGATACCATTATTGCTGATAAAGCAGAGTTTATCACATCTTTCTGCGAGGTTATTATGAAGAAACCTCAAAATGCAGAATTAAATGGTGATGAGGTTTCCATGATTGACCTGTGTGTAAAAGACATTTATAAAAAATATCTTTACAATGATCCAAAACCGGAAAATATGCCGACTTTGCAGGATTTCTATGAACGTCTGAACTTTTATGCACCAGATAAACCAGCAGCACAGAACATTGCCAACAGTCTGCAGTTGTATGTAACAGGATCGCAGAATGTATTTAACCATCGAAGTAATGTCGATACGCAGAACAGAGTGGTATGCTTTGATATCCGGGAACTTGGAACCACACTACGAAAAGCAGGGATGTTGATTGTCCAGCATATGGTTTGGACAAGAGTATCACAGAACCGCAGCCGCAGGAAATCAACCCGTTATTATGTGGATGAATTTCACCTTTTGCTGAACCAGCCACAGACTGCTAATTATTCTATTGAAATGTGGAAGAGATTTCGTAAGTGGGGTGGAATCATTACAGGAATCAGTCAGAATGTAACAGATTTTCTTGGCTCTCTGGCAGTAGAAAGTATTGTGGGAAACAGTGATTTTATCCTGATGTTAAATCAGCACAGCGGGGATCAGAAGATCCTTGCGGAGAAATTGAATATTTCCAAGCATCAGATTTCTTTTGTAAATAACAGTAATGCAGGAGAAGGGCTGCTTTTTTACGGAAATGTAATCATACCTTTTGCAGACAGATATCCGCAGGATACCAGAACCTATGCTTTGATGAGTACTAAACCGGATGAGATTCAGACTTAACGGACAAAAAAGCAGAGGTGAGGTACATTGGGAAAACAAAAATATACGGCGAAAGAGAAGAAAGTCAGCCGTATGACCAGAAATGGTCTGGTTGAGGAAAATCTTGCAACAAAGGAGACCAGAAAAGTTACAAACAGCGATCAGGAGTTGCCTTATAAACAGAAGGATGTAGAACAGGCATTTATTACTTCTGAAAAGAAGAAAAACTCTCATAAAAAAGCTGAAAAGAAACAATTTTCCGAAAAAGTTCAGGAGGGAAATCCTGCCAAAAAAGAAGAGGCTGCAAACAGTCCTCCGGGAAAACGAAAAACACAGGGACGGTACAGATACCGGGACAAGCCTGCAGGTGTATCTGTGGATTCAGCGGTAGAAATACGTGAGCGCAAAGAAAAACACAGGAGCCAGTATCAGCGACAGAAAAAGAAGCAGCAGAGACTGCAGTTTGGAAAACTGGAGACAGATGGAAGTCTGAAGAAAGAAAAGAAAACTTCGGCTGAAACAGATGGAGGACATTTTCAGGCAGAGAAGAATGATGTTTCTACAAACCGAAAAAAAGGAAAGCAGAAATATAGCCGAAAAACAATAAAAACTTATCAGGAAGTGGATAAGGCTGCAAGAAAACAGGAAGCTGAGAGGCAGAACAAAATTCCGAAAGATTCTGTTTATACCAAGAAAACAAATGAGGAACAGAAAGCAAAGGTAAAGTACCATTTATATTTCGACAAAAAAACAGGGAAAACGGATGGTAAAAAGAAAACCTTGTCTTCTGTTCCAAAGAAAGCATTAAAAAATGCAGTATATCAGAAAGCAGGCGAAGACGAAGAGGAAAACAGTGCTGTAGATGCAGCACATAAGCTGGTGCGTTCAGGTGAGTGGATATTACAGGAACATAGCAGTAGAAATATCCGGAAGAACCGCAGTCAGATACATAAAGAAAACCGTTTAGAGAAAAGAGCCTGGAAGAGTGCATCCAGGTATCAATATCAGAAATATCTGGAAGAACATCCAGAGATGCAGAAAAAGCTGATCAGAAAATTAATACAGAAGCAGAGGATTAAGCGAGAGTATCAGATGGCATACCGGGCTGGGAAGATTGCAAAAGAAACAAAAGACACCTCAATCCGGTCAGTAAATCTTGCTACTAAAATTGCAAGAAAGGCACAGGAAGTATTTGTAAGAAATGTAACTACTCTGATCTCAATGGGGTTGTTATTGATTTTGCTTCTTTCCGTAATGACAGGATTTGCTTCCTGTTCGGCTATGTTTTCTAATGGAATTTCTACGGTAATCGCTTCCAGTTACATTGCGGATCCGGACGAAATTGAAAAAGCAGAGTTGTATTATACGCAGTTGGAAGCCAGTCTTCAACAGAAAATAAACCAGATGGAAGCCCGGTATCCAGGAAAAGATGAATACAGATATAACATTGGTGAAATCGGCCATGATCCTCATACATTGATCAGTTATCTGACTGCCAGTTATGGGGATTTTAAGTTTGATGAGATAAAAGGAGAACTGGAAACAATTTTTTCTTTACAGTACGGAATCACCGTAGAGGAAAAAAGTGAAACCCGGCAGGAAACATCTACAATACAGGTAGGGCAGTCATTGGGAAATGTTGTGACCAGTGGATACTGTAATTGTCCCATCTGCTGTGGCGTGTGGAGTGGAGGACCTACTGCTTCAGGGGCAATGCCACAGGCTAATCATACGCTTGCGGTTGATGCTGCAAACCCATTTCTTCCAATGGGGACGAAAGTAGTGATGAATGGGATTGAGTACACCGTAGAAGATACTGGAAACTTTGCCCAGTATGGTGTCCAGTTTGATGTTTATTATGATAATCACGCAGTAGCTGAGGCACATGGTCATCAGACCTGGGAATGTTTTCTGGCAGAGGGCAATCAGAACTCTGTGGAAGTTACCCGTACAGTAACTGCAGATGTACTGAATGTTTCTGTTCAGGCAAAACCGCTTAGAAGTGTTATTCTGTCCAGAATGGAAGAGGATGAGCAGGAAATTTATGAAGAGGTCTATTCCAACAGAGGAAATTTACAGACATATAAAACTCCGGTTGAGTTAAACTGGTATGCCTATATCAGTACCTATTATGGGTATTCTGTAAACAATGGAACCGGGCAGACACAACTTCACAGAGGTGTGACGATTAATGTACGACAGGGAACAGAAGTGAAGTCAGCGATGAATGGTTTTGTTGTAGATGTAGGATATAGCGGAACTTTTGGAAATTATGTAGTTACGCAGGATAAAAAAGGTGTGCAGATTAAATACGCTTATCTGCAGAGCATTTCGGTAGCAAATGGTCAGGAAGTAACAACAGATACTGTAATTGGTACAACGGGAAGTACAGGAAGTGCAACCGGAAGCCAGTTATATTTGGAACTGGTCAAAGATGGGGAATATTATAATCCTGTTTTTTATATCAGTACCGGAGATAGCGGGCTGTATGTTGGAGGCGGCAGTTATGATGATGAGACTGTGCGGAGATTATTTGCGGAAGCAGACAAATATCTTGGTATGCCGTATGTATGGGGCGGTTCCAGCCCGGAGACTTCTTTTGACTGTTCTGGTTTTGTAAGCTATGTGTTTACCAATTCGGGTGTCTGCAATATGGGAAGACTTACTGCACAGGGAATTTATGACATTTGTATGCCTGTATCACCAGAAGAAGCAAGGCCAGGAGATATTATCTTTTTCACTGGGACGTATGATGCGGGAGAGCCGGTTACCCACGTAGGAATTTATGCCGGAGATGGACAGATGATCCATTGTGGAAATCCAATTCAGTATACGTCCATTAATTCTGCATACTGGCAGTCTCATTTTTATGCTTTTGGCAGGCCATAAGGAGGGGCGTATTTGAACATTGAACGAATAAAAGAAGAACTTGCAAGAACCTACGTTAAGATTGAAAAGCTACAGAAAAAAGCAAGGGATCTGGAAGAACAGAAGAAACAGGCAGAGGATATGGAGTATCTGAAAATTATCCGAAGCAATGGAGTTTCCGCAGAGGAACTTCAGTTGATGATTGATATCAGTAAGGAGGAACAAAAAAAGATATTGGAAACCAGAGAAAAGGAGCAGACAGAAAATGAAGAAATTTCATAAAAGAGCAGCTGTATTTTTAACCGCAGCTACGTTAGCAGGACTTCCGGCAGGAGCTTTCTTTTATAGTTCGCCCGGAAGTCTGACTGTATGGGCAGATAATGTAGAAGTGGAATCATCAGAAGAAAGCAGCCCGGAAGATGTTGATTTTTCAGATGAATCAGAAGCTGAAATTCTTGCAGATCCAGTGGAACAGGCACAGGAAGATGCAGGAAATGATGTGACGGAAACACCGGAAGTAGGGATTACCTTTACAGAACCCGAAGGCTGGCAGACAGATACGGCAACCGTAAAAATTCAAGTGGAAGATACAAAGAATACAGGTGCTTTTTCTATTGCAAAAGTAGAAGCAAGACTTTCAGAAAATGGAGGATGGTCAGACATAACCGGAAATATGGAAGTATCCATCTCTTCTAATTGTAGTGTTTATGTGAGAGTTACCGATCAGAATGGAAATACTTATGAGCAGAATCGTTACATAGAGTGTTTTGATAAAACAAAACCAACTATTATTGCGGCTGCGAAGAACGGGATACTGATCGTGCAGGGAGTTGATGCGGAATCGGGAATTGCTGCTTTGTATGTCAATGGAAATGAATTCACAGAACTGGCGAATAATACATTAAATGTCCGTTTGCAAAAAGCGGATACTTCCTATGAATACTTTACCCTGCAGGCAAAAGACAAAGCAGGAAATATGTCAGAGATCTATAAAGTAGGAAACCCTTATTATGAAAATCCAGATGCAGTAAAAGAGAATACAGAGGTTTCCGGAACGGAGCAGAATGCAGCTTCTTTGCCAGTCGATGGAACTGCAAGTAAGCCCACCAGTGCTACGGCAACCGTAACGGAACATCAGACAACGAACGAGACTGCTACTGCACCAACAGAACCAGAAAACACAGGAAATGAAACGGATACAGAAGCAGATACCGGACGGGTGCAGGGAGAAAGTTCTGCTTCCGGCATGACAACAGGAACAGTTCAGGACAAAGGGGGAAAGGAATTTTATACGATCAAGACAAAAAGTGATAAGGTTTTTTATCTGATCGTAGATAAGGATAAAACGGATGAAAATGTTTATCTTCTTACAGAGGTAGGCGAAAATGATCTGTTGAACTTTACGGATACCAACATGGTCACACTTCCACAGAACCAGGCTATTGCAGAATCCGCACTGCCACTTGAAACAGAGAAGATCACAGAGACACCGGAACCAGAAGTTACGATCATACCGGAAGAAAAGGAAGAACCTGAGAAGAAAAGCAATAATTCCGGCACGATTTTATTAATGCTGCTGGTTCTGGCAGGAGTTTGTGGTGCTTACTATTATTGGAAATTTATGAAAGGAAGAAATACTTCTTTTGATTATGAAGAGGACGAGGACGACGATGAGGAGGAAGATACAATTCGTGAGGATGATGAAGAATTAGAAGAATATGAAATGGAAGGTGAAGTAGAAGACGAAGAATCAGAGGAATAACTTTGTTTCACTTAATTACAGCGACAGGTGCAGAAAGGAGATAGAAAATTGCAGCTTGTAATTGCGGAAAAACCCAGCGTAGCCAGAAACATTGCGAAGGTGCTTCATGCCACAAACGTAAAAGATGGCTACCTGGAAGGAAAAGAGTATCTGGTTTCCTGGTGTATTGGGCATTTGATTGAACTGGCCAGTGCAGATCAGTACCGGGATGACTGGAAAGCATGGAGATATGAGACACTTCCCATGATCCCGGAGAATTGGAAATATCAGATTAAAGAAAGTACCAAAGGGCAGTTTCAGATTTTAAAGGAACTGCTTCACAGAGCAGATGTCACAGAAATTATATGTGCAACAGATCTGGAACAGCAGGAAGGACGTATCTTAAGACAGGGAAACCAGAATGACAAAGTAAAGATATTCCGGTATGTGACGGAGAACACTTTTGATGCGTATATGTGGCAGATTTTGGAGAATAAGCAGAAGTTCATCAGCCAGATCATGACCAGTAAATCCCCGGTCAGGGCTTGTGAAGATGTGGATGATACGGCACTGTCCTATGCGGAAATAAAGGCACTTGCCACAGGCAATCCGTACATTAAAGAAAAAATGGATCTGGATGTGCAGGTGAGTAAGCTAAAACTTCTAAAGGCAAACCATACCAGTCAGATTTACCGTCTGGAATCCGATATTGCAAAGAATTTCCCGGTACAGATCAGTGCATTGAAAGAGCGGATTGCCGGGATGCAGATAGATTCCCAGGTAGTAAAAAGCGTGGATTTACAGGATAATGACACGTTTGCCATGACAGTAGGAAATGTCCTTTATGAAGATAAGAAAGAAGCAGGCGAGGCATTGATCGCTGCCTGTGCAGGACTAAAAACCGTTAGCACCGGTGGAAAGGTCGGGGAATATCATGGGTTTACGTTATCTGCTTCCTACAATATGTTCTCCAATGCATTTGAACTGACGGTCAAAGGGAAATGTTCTTATAAGCTGGAGATCGGAAAAGACCCGGTAGGAAATATGCAGCGTATCCATAACACCCTTTTTTCCATTGACAGGAAGCTGACGGAAAGTGAGCAGAAATTGGAAACCGTACAACAGCAGCTTGCGACTGCACAGGAAGAGGTAAAGAAACCATTCCCGAAAGAAGCAGAGCTGAATGAAAAGATGGAACGGTTATCCGAGTTAAATGCGTTGCTGAACATGGATGAAAAGGGCAATGAGACGATTATGGCAGATGAGGATATTGGCAGAGAAGGAAGTAGCACAGATAGCAGGGATGCTGTAGAAGAAAAAGAACTTTCGGAAACAGCAGACAGAATCCATAAGCCATCTATTCTGGAACGCTTAAAGCAGGAGAAGGCACAGCAGAATACAGCGGAACAGCCACCTGTACAGAAAGCTGCAAAGAAAAAACATGAACAGGAGTTATAAAAGATTTCCCGTCAGAGTTTTCTCTGGCGGGACATAAAATGGAGGGTTTGTTTATGGCAAATAATATAGAAAAACAGTTAAAAGAAATATCGGAACGGCTGGAACAGGGAGTAAAGGAAATCTTTACTTCGGAGAGATATACCGAATATCTGAATACCATGTCAAAGTTCCACAATTACAGCTTTAATAACACGCTGCTGATCACCATGCAGAAACCGGAAGCAACACTGGTGGCAGGCTATCAGGCATGGCAGAAGAAATTTAACCGTCATGTAAAACGTGGAGAGAAAGGAATCCAGATCATCGCACCAGCACCGATACGGGAGAAACAGGAGATTGAAAAGATCGACCCGGTAACAAAAGAGCCTGTGATCGGGGATGATGGACAGCCGGAAACAGAGATTGTGGAGATGGTGATACCGAGATTCCGCATAACGACAGTGTTTGATGTCAGCCAGACAGAGGGAGAACCGATCGCAGAACTGGAGGTGCCGGAGCTTACCGGAAGTGTACAGTTTTATGATACGTTCATGCAGGCATTGCAGAATATTTCTCCTGTACCGATCCGTATGATGAATGTGGAAGGGGAAGCAAAAGGCTATTATCACCAGACAGAAAAATATATTGCGATAAAGGAAGATATGAGTAATGTCCAGACGATGAAAACCGGAGTCCATGAAGTGAGCCACGCATTGCTGCATGACCGGGAAGTAATGGATGCGGAAGGCGTCTTAAAAGACCAGACAACAAAGGAAGTGGAAGCAGAAAGTATCGCTTACATAGTCTGCAACCATTTTGGTCTGGATACTTCAGAATATTCGTTTACCTACATCGCCAGCTGGTGCGAGAGCAGGGATATGAAGGCGTTGAAAGCATCAATGGATACCATACGAAAAACATCTTCAGAAGTCGTTGAGAATATCGAGGCACAGATGCACGAGTTGGAAATGGAAAGACCAATCCGGGATACCTTCCATAAGGAAGATTTGATCCTGCATCTTTCGGGCAGCATGGGTTCCGAGTTTACTTATAATCTGATCGAAAATATGAGCAGGGAACAGTTAGAACAGAATGTGGAAGAATATGTCAGCCTTCTGGAAAGTGGTGAGATAGAGGAGAATGAGAAACCTCTGGAAAGTTTTCTGGAAGAAAAAGGTGCTACCGTCACACCACTGTATGACAGCAGTGGGCACGGAGAGAACTATCCGATTGATTTTTATGATGTGGAGTATGATGCTGACATAGGAGTTACTTCTTTTTCTGATCTTTCTCCGAAAGAGCAGGCAGAGATGATCGTGCAAAAAGCAGAGTTTCCAAGAAATATTTTTTCAGAAGAAGAAAAGGCATTTGTAAATGAATATGCGGAAACTTTCCCCGGACAGGTGGAAAGACTGAATGACCTGGTATGGGATATGAGAGAATCTTACGATGAAGCTGGTTCAAAGCTGGTGTATGAAGTGATTCAGGCAGCAAGGGCAAACTTCCCAGCCAAGGAACCAGAGATTGCAGAAGAAACAGCCATGCAGTATGCTCACCGTCTGATTGAAACGGCAGAAGCTGCCAATACGGGAAACTTCACAGATTCCCAGAGAAATCTTATTGTGAATTTTGCATATAAGATGGATGACAAAGACCAAGTGCTTGGACTGGTGAACCGTATGATGACTGCAATCCGCAGACCGGGAAGTGAATATACGAGAAGCCTTATGAATGAAACACAGGCACAGATTGACAATTTCCCAGATGGCATGATCGGTTTTACGGAAATGCACGAGGCAGGAATCCAGTTAGACCATATGCTACCGCTTACGAAAGACCGGGCATATGAATTATACCGTGGAGGGGCAGAAATTTACATCTTATATGGAAATCTAGAGAATCCACAACGGGTAGAACAGGTGCTTGTGGAGACGGAAAATGAGATTTTTGGATATGACGGTATCTTTGGAATCACAGAAACAGAATGGGAAGTCCAGAAAGAAAGAGAAGTCTCTGCCACAAAACAGGAAGCACTGGAACGGCAGAGTGCAGAAAAGATTGATGAGACACTTCTTCTGCATGGAGAAAGCAGAAGGTTTGCCATTTATCAGATGGATAGTGGAGATGAGCATACCTATCAGTTTATGGGAATGGAATCTGCAAAGAACCTGGGCTATACCATTGATGGAAAGGATTACCGGATGGTTTATGCAGCACCGTGGATGCCAACAATCACGTTAGACAATATATTTGAACGATTTAACATTGATCGACCGGAAGATTTCCGTGGTCATTCCTTATCGGTAAGTGATGTGATCGTGATAAACAGGGGTGCAGAGATCACAGCCTATTATGTAGATTCTTTTGGATTTCAGAAACTTCCGGAGTTTGTCCAGCAGAGAATGAACATGCTGGAACATAATTCCGTCAGGGCATATCCGCCAGTTTATAAAGAAACATTGGAACAGGCAATGGGAGAACGGGATGTAGATGCCTATCTGGATTCCAGAAAGTTAAACCTGGACTGCAAGAAAGCAATCGAGGATGTTATCCGGGAGAATTTTGACGGACTGCACTTAAAGCAGGGTGCGGCAAAAGAAGTCGTGGAACGCTTTGGGGAAGAACGTATGAATTTTGTTATGGCAAACACCATCCGTGAACTTTCTCATGATGGAAGATTTTCCAGACAGAACAAAGACTGGGCGGAGCATATCGAAATCCCGGAAAATATCAGCCGGGGCAGAAATCTGAACCTGGATTATGTGATTGAAAGCCACCCGGCAGTTTTAGATGGGTTTATCGACATGGCAAGAGCTGAGATCCGGATGCAGAGGATAGAACAGGCGATAGGAGAAAACGAAGTGACGATCACAGCAGAGACAAGAGGATATGAAGCAGAAGGACATAACGGGACATGGCATACGGTTGATAAAAAGGAATATGCTGGGGAAAAGTTTTTCTTAATGGAACATGATGAATTTGACTCCGATGTGGCTGGCATTATCGTAGCAGAAAATGGACAGCTTGTAGCGGAGGACCTATGGAATGGATTTGATGAAGGAGCGTTAGAAGCTGTATCAGAATATCTGCAGGAAAATGGAACAACACTTTATGATTTGACGGAATTCCCGAAAGATTCTGTTGTAACCCTGCGGAGTGGACAGGCACTTACAATCGAAGAAATACAGGCAGTACAGAAAGACATATGGGAAGAAACGATGGCAGGAAAAAATGAATCGGGAACAGATGTCCGGTTTAATTTTCATGCAGTCAGTGAGGTGCAGCTGCCGGAAGGCATAAAGTTAAAAATGCCAGAGATTCATTACATTGATAATTTTTATGTGATGGAAGATGTAAATGCAGAGGGTGTAGTAAAAGTAAATCGGTATGAATCACTGGATGAAGCGATGCAGGAATATTTACGTCTGCCAAATCATCAGAAAAAAGTGCTTGGTATCCAGAATACGGAAACGATGCAGGAAAGCATGGATTTTATCCGATGTGAAAACGGGATAGATCGGCTGACCCATGCGTATGAACAGATCGGAGGGTGGCTGAATCCAGAAATATATGAAGCGGTAAATAAAATGGAAAACATGCTGGACTGGAATGAGGTACAGATTGCATATCAGATTGGAAAACAATACTTTACAATCCAGACCGCAGAAGATGGCTATGACTATACATTTTACAATGAAGATTATCAGGAGGATGATGGAGGAATCTATGACAATCCGACAATCTATGTGGATGAAGCTGCCAGTGATATTTTAGAAGATAAAGGGTACTCACTGGAAGATGCAAAAGTAGTGGATTATGAAGAACTGATGGCAGATGTGGAAGAAGTTCAGGAAGAACAGATGCAGCGGATACAATTAGAAAAGAACTGCCCGGCAAGTATTTTTGAAGGATTTCGCAGAGAAGAAGCACTGCAAACCTATGAGGGAATCGCAATGCAGTTTACCAGGAGTAAAGGGTATCTGACCATACAGGCAACAGAAGAAGGATATTCTTTTATTTTTTATGACTTTGACCTGCATGAAATCCAGAGTGGTGATTATGATAATCCCGACGCATTTATCCAGGAAGCCGCTTATGAAATTCTTAAAAGTGAGAGAATGGATGACATGGAATGTGTCAAAGTGGATTATAAAGAATTTGAGAAAATGACGATCCAGCATTCTAAAGATTTATTGCAGGAGGGGGAACTTCGTGTGACTTCTGAGATTGGAAGAAATGAACTGGCATTAAATAGCCTGAGCAGGGCAGAAGTAGAAAGAGGGGTTCTGTATCATGCACAGGCAGTATTAGAAGATATGGGAATGGAACAGGAGGTAGAGCTGCTTGCTGCAAGAGTGTATGGTTCCAGAAGCAGACAAGACCTTTACCGGGAAGATTCTGACCTTGATATAGCTCTTTCCTATAAAGGTGATATTCGAGAAGATAGCTTTTTCAATGCCTTAAATGAATCTGGTATAGCGATGGCAGGAATCCAGGTGGACATTAACCCGATAGCAGAGGAGCGAATCACTCTGGCAGAGTATATAAAAGAATCTGAAAAATATCTTGACCAGCAGGAGATTAAAAAGCTCGCTGCGGATCTGGATAATTTTAGTTATGACGTTGATACCTATGAGTATAACGATACGATTGAAAATAGAGAAGAACAGGTGGAAAAACTCACGGAGGATATTTTGAATAAGAAAACAGAAGCTATCAAGGACTGGCTGCTTGAGGTATCCGAGGAATCCGATATAGACAGCGATGTGATAACTGCCCGTTCTTTACTTTCCCGTTTGGAAGATACAGAGCGACTTTCTATCTTTGACAAACAGCCAGAACAGGAACAGCCAGAAGCCACGATCAGTTTTTATGTCGCAGAGTGCATGGAGTTTCCGGTCATGGGAGAGTACCATAACAACCTTACTTTAGAAGAAGCCATTAAAATATATGAGAGCATCCCGTCAGAACGGTTGCATGGAATCAAAGGAATCGGATTTGATCTGCAAGATGGCGATGAAGATTATTCTGGGGAATATGGACTCATGAGTGGAGACAGGAT
Source organism: Blautia sp. BCRC 81119 (assembly GCF_003184505.1). Lineage (NCBI taxonomy): Bacteria > Bacillati > Bacillota > Clostridia > Lachnospirales > Lachnospiraceae > Blautia > Blautia sp. BCRC 81119. The sequence goes on from NZ_QJHD01000003.1 coordinate 123,887, forward strand.
AGACAGGGATCTGATTGATATGATTCCACATTATAAGGAGAGTCCATTGGTACAGAAAGCAATCAACGATATGGAAAAATATCTGAATGAGAAACATGGAAAAGTGCAGGAAGCAGAACAGACCGTGGAAGTGAAACAGGAAGTTTCAGAAACACCAGTCAAGAAAGAATCCGTATCAGTAGAACCGAACCAGACGCAAAAGAAAGAGCCTGTAAAGGGCGAAAAAGGAGAACTGAAAAAATCTGTGCTGCAGTCGTTAAAAGAGTTCCAGGCAAGAGTAAAAGCACAGGAGCAGAAAGAAATGGCAACTGAAAAATCCAAAGCACATAAGAAGGGGGATGTAGAATTATGATGGATCTGGCAATGAACTTTGATACAGACGAATGTTTAGTGACCGCAATGTTTGATAAAGGCAACCGAAATGATACGATGGAAGAGGAACACATCAGATATTATCATGCGTAGATGAAAAAACAAAAATTTTCAAACAAGACATTGTTGAAAATAAAAACCTGTGCTTTGAGGGACTAAGTATAGACAAATATAGGCGAGTAGTGATCCATGGTGAAACTGAAATTGAATTGACTTATACAGAATTTGAAATCTTATTGCTATTAGCACAAAATGCCGGAATAGTGTTCAGTAAAGAGCAGATTTACGATTGTGTCTGGAAAGAACCATATTTTGGCGATTATAATATTGTTATGAGTCATATCCGTAACCTACGTGAGAAAATAGAAGATAATCCAAGTAAACCAATGTACATACAGACAGTGTGGGGAGTTGGGTATCACTTTAATAAAAATTTAAGCAGTGGTCTGTGAAAATATTCCAGATCACTGCTTATTTTTCCTTTTTAACACCCAAGAGATATTCACAAGGTACATGAAAAAATTTAACTAATGATACAGACGGCGTGAAAAGTCAAGATATTCTAGCGGAAAATTGAAGAAAATCAGAAGAATGCCAGGAAGACTTTCCTATGGAAATTTAATCGTACAGACGTTAGGAAAGTGTGGGAAATTTCGTCTGTGTCATGACATAGGAAGTGTTTGCTAGGTATCCTTTCATGCACTCCCGAAGGATGTGCCAATGTAGAAGGCATATGATTGTATTATTCGAAAGAACGAATTATAATAATATTCGGAGGAATGGATATGGATTATATGATATTAAAAGAAGCTAGTGCAAAATGGGGAGTAACACCTCGTTGGATAAATTATTTTTGCTCTGGTGGACGTATTCCAGGACCTGTAAAGATGGGAATGGTTTGGCTGATACCAAAATCAGCATAAAAACCTGTGGATGGTCGGACAAAACAAGGGAGAGAATTGTACCATGAATAGAATTTTGATTATAGATGATGACAGAGAACTGTGTGCCTTAATTAAGCGCAGCGTACAAACGGAAAATATAGCAGCCGATTTTTGTAATACCGGAAAAGAGGGCTTGCAGAAATTAAAAGAGCAGGAATATCAGCTTGTAATACTGGATGTGATGATGCCCGGTATGGATGGGTTTGAAACACTGGAAGAAATCCGCAAAGAGCATAGTTTGCCAATTTTAATGTTCACATCCAAAAATGACAGCATTTCTAAGGTGCGGGGGTTACGGGCCGGAGCGGACGATTATCTGACAAAGCCGTTTGATATGGATGAGCTGATTGCCCGTATTGTGTCCCTCATTCGCCGTTACACTCGCTTTAATCAGCAAGCCGGAACGATGCAAAAGTTGAATTTTGATGGATTACAAATTGACCTTGAAAATCGTTCCGTTACTACGGGAAACGGCACTTTTGAACTTCCACCAAAGGAATTTGATTTGCTGCTCTATTGTGTAAAAAATCAAGGAAGGATTTTAACAAAGCAGCAGATTTATGAAGAAGTATGGGGTGAAGAATATTTCTATGATGACAGTAACATTATGGCGATTATCAGTCGGCTTCGTAAAAAATTAGAAGTCAACCCCTCCAGTCCAAAGTACATCCAAACTGTCAAAGGGATCGGTTATCGCTTTAACAAGGAGGTGTAGTCAGCATGGAAATCATCATATTCTTGTCCATTGTGATTGCTGTTGTGGCTGTATTGACTTCCATCGTTCTCGTTCGGCGTATAAAAAAACAAATAGCAGAAATGACCGATGCATTGGTTGATGTGAAAAATGGAAATGGCAATCGGCGTATTTTGTCTGCAACAAATGAACTAACAGCCCCTCTTGCCTATGAAATCAATGAGATCGTTGTGGCTTATGAAAGCAGGCTTTCTGCTGTGCGACAGACGGAAGAAACCAACCGCCAGCTTATGACAAGCCTTTCTCACGATGTTCGGACGCCTCTTACCACTCTGATCGGGTATCTTGATGCTGCACACAAAGGTATTGTCACGGGAAAAGACCGGGATGATTATATTGAAACTGCTCGCCGGAAAGCCCACGATCTGAAAGAATATATTGATGTGCTTTTTGACTGGTTCAAGTTAAATTCCAACGAGTTTGCTTTGGAAATCCAGAGCATTGAGGCCGCAGAGTTTACAAGGAATATCCTGATTGACTGGATACCGATTTTTGAGGATAAACAGGTTGATTATGACATTGATATTTCCGAACAGCCTGTCCGGGTAAGATTGGATATAGACAGCTATATGAGAATCATCAATAATCTCATTCAAAATGTCATCGCTCATAGCCATGCGGACAAAATTAAAATCTCCCTATCGAAGAAGGAAAACAGCATGGAGCTGCTGCTGGCAGATAATGGAGTTGGAATTGAGAAAGAAGATTTGAAACACATTTTTGAACGGCTTTATAAGTGCGATAAAGGTCGGTCTGAGAAAGGTAGCGGTCTTGGTCTTTCCATTGTCCATCAACTTGTAGAAAAAATGGGCGGAAGCATAGCTGTTGAAAGTATACCGGGAAAAGGAACTGAATTTTCTTTGCGTTTTCCCTTGGAGATTTAAGCGGGTTCCCGTCCTTGTGACGGGAACTTTTGTTTATTTTATCGGATTTCAAATTGCAAGGTTAATGCAAGGTTGTGGCAAGGTTAATGCAAGGTTGGCGTGATAGAATACCTTACAGAACAGGAGGTTTTGAATATGGATTCAAATTATATTATTGAAACAAAAAATCTGACAAAGCAATACGGCTCACAAAAGAGTGTGGCGGACTTAAATATCCATGTCAAGCGTGGGAGAATTTATGGTCTGTTGGGTAGAAACGGAGCCGGAAAAACCACAACCATGAAAATGCTGTTGGGTCTAACGAAGCCGACTTCCGGTGAGGTCAAAATCTGGGGAAAGTCTTTGCAGGGAAATGAAAAGAAATTGCTGCCCCGCATTGGAAGTTTGATTGAGTCCCCTGGTTTTTATCCCAATCTGACCGGTACGGAGAATCTGCGTATCTTTGCTACCCTGCGTGGAGTACCAAACAACCATGCCATCAAAGACGCTCTGGATTTAGTCGGACTTCCTTACAAGGATAAAAAGCTGTTTTCGCAATACTCTCTTGGTATGAAGCAGCGGTTGGCGATTGCCCTTGCAGTCATGCACGATCCGGAACTTTTAATTTTGGACGAGCCTATCAACGGGCTTGACCCTATCGGTATTGCAGAAGTACGCTCTTTTATCCGTGAGCTTTGTGACGCAAGAGGAAAAACCATTTTAATCTCCAGTCACATTCTTTCGGAGATTTCCTTGCTGGCTGACGATATTGGAATTATTGACCACGGTGCACTGCTGGAAGAAGAAAGCCTTGCTGAGTTGGAGCAAAAAAGCAGTAAACATATCCGGTTTACGATCTCTGATACTGCACAGGCGGCAAGAATTTTGGAACGCAATTTCCATGAAACCCATTTTTCCATACAAGACGACCACAATCTGCGTCTACACAATATGGAGCTGCCTGTGGGGAAAATTGTAACTGCTTTTGTAGAAAACGGATTGGAGGTATCAGAAGCACATACCTGTGAAGAAAGTCTTGAAGATTACTTCAAGCGTGTGACAGGGGGCGAAGGAATTGCTTAAACTAATCAAATGCGAATTTTTGAAATTGAAACGGAAGAAATTTATTCCGCTGATTATTCTGGCTGCGTTCCTGTTTCCAATCCCGCTGACTTATCTGATGACAACGCCCTCTATGATGGAGCGATATACGGATCGGGCAGATGCTTTCGATGGACTATTTAACATGGTGTTGGGATATGGTATCCAGTTTTTACTGCCCTGCATTATCGGAGTGATTGCCGCCATCCTGTTTTTTATGGAACGCGACAACGATACATTCAAAAATTTGCGTACAATTCCAGTAACCAGCACGCAAATGGTACTTGCAAAGATCATTGTCCTTTTTATCTTTGGAATTGTTTTTTGCGTGGCTTCTACTATTGCAACAATTCTTTGCGGAATTGGAACATTAGAAGTTTATGGAATTGGTTATAAGCTGTTTTTGGCGGTTGAAACGGGGATCTTCATTACAGCAGGAACACTCCCGTTGATTGTCCTTGTTGTCTTTTTCAGTAAGACCTATGTTTTTTCCATTTTGCTGTGTGTCTTTTACAGCGTTCTGAACATGAGTGCTACGGCATTGTTTGACACATTGCCTAAAACCATGTTATGGCTTCTGCCCACGCCACTGACTACATTTTGGAGTGCGGGAGATATGGCGGCTCATGGAATAAAAATGGACTTGGAGCAAATGACAGGGCTAATTCCTTCAACATTTCAAGTTGTATTCATTCTTGGAATCATGGCATTCGTTTCGTTCTTACTGATTGACAGATTATATAAGCAGAGGGGGGAATAAACATGGTTCGCATTGTAAAAACAGAATTTTATAAATTGAAAAGGTATCATATCCTTTGGGCGGGCGTTGCACTCATGCTTCTATCCGTCCTGCTGACCTTGTTTACCTCTATGGCGAATGATGGTTCCGTTTGGGATTTCGCCTATCTTACAGAACAGGTCATCAAAAACAATATGTCCATGATTTTTCCGATGTGTATCAGCCTAATTGCTGGATATATGATTTCTCGTGAGCAGACGGATGACACACTGAAAAATATTCTGACTGTGCCGATTTCTTTTAAGAAGCTGCTGACCGGAAAATTGATTGTGTGCGGCGTATTGTCTATTATTTTCGGGCTGATATGCAGCTTGTTTACAATCATAGCGGAAATGATTGTGGGATTTCCAGGCTTTGAGATTTCCTTAGCTCTAAAAGCAGCCTTGCAGATTACTGCGGTTAATTTCTTTTTATATCTTGCGGTTCTGCCGATTATCGCTCTTACTTGTCGGAGGACAGGTAGCTTTTTAGTCGGTGTAATCATTGCTTTTGTCTATGGATATGGAGGGATGTTTGCCGCAGGAAATATGACATTAGCAAACCTTTATCCGATTACCGCAAGTCTTGGAATGGTAGGCTACCGCAGCTATGATACCGCAGTCAACTGGAATATCGGAAGCTGTTCTTGCAGTCTTGTGCTTGCTGTTGTTATTTCTGCCATCTTGATTTTGTGCATGAAAGAGCGAGAAGCAACCCAAACAAAGAAAAAGGCCAAAAAGGTAGCACCAAAGAAAGGCTGGTGATGATTTTATTAAGAAAATAGTTTTAGCATTGGCATTTGTCCTTTTGGGAAGTTTTATGATTTCTGGCTGTTCAAAAGATGAAATTCTCAATCATTATAATAATATCGTTCAGTCGGCTGGAGTCATAGAGCTTACAGGAAAGTTATCTTTGGAAGGAACAAAAGAAAAAGGGATTGATGATTATACGGGAACTTATACGGCTGATTATGAGAATTTTTCAGATTCAGAGTATTTGTTTGGAGGAACTTCTATAAAGCGAGAAGCTGGTAAGGATTTGTCTATTGATTGCACTTTGGAGGTTGCGGAGGGAACTGCAAAAGTATTTTGGATTTCTGGAGCTGATGAAGTAGTCACTTTGCTTGAAACAACCGGAACTTATAGTGACACAATTACACTTCCTGATGGCGGAAATTATGTCGGCATTGAGTGTGAGGAATTTACTGGAAACATTGAATTGAATATTGAATAATCTTTAGCTGTGTGATGGTAAAAGAAAAATGTCACAGTACGGCAGATTTGTTTTAGTTAAAAGTTTATGCATAAAAAATAAAGTAGGTGATTACATGGGAAAATGTTAATACTGACATTTGAAGATAGTGAGGAAGAAATCCTGAATCATATAATATCCTGTGTCAATACGGGAGCAAGAGTATTTCAAGTAATTGAAAATGCAAAAACAAATTTGAGTTATGGAGATATTGTTATTTTGTTGGATAAAAGAGAATTATTTCGAAAGCAGGAAAAAATAGATTTATCTTTTATAGAGTTTGAAATTTTGCATTTATTAATGCGAAGTCCTGGAAGAGTGTTTAGTAAAGAACAAATATATGATATAATCTGGAATGAACCCTATTCGGGTGATTACAATGTTGTTATGCGACATATCTGCAACATTAGAGAAAAGATAGAAGATGATCCTGGACATCCGGTATATATACAAACGGTGCGCGGTGTAGGATATCGGTTTAACGGAAATTTAGGCAGCGAGTGAAATCGCTGCCTATTATTATGGTTTTACAAAGAAGGAAGTTTGTTATGAGAAGATCTTTGTATTTCAGGAGCATCCTGTTTGAGATATTTGGACAGGTTTTGATGTATCAATTCCAACTCTTTTATTTCTTGCTTAAAAGAAACGTATTGAGTATTTAGTGATTCCTTTCTGGAAATAAGATCTGCAATTTGCTCTTGTAACTTATCGGAATTAAGATGCTTCAGATCCATGCCATTTTCCTGTAAAATATGTTCAGCACCCGCGAAAAGAATAATTTGAGATTCATATTTACGGAAATAACGATCTGGATCTTTGGAGCTTTTATAATGGTCGTCGTAAATTTTATTTTTCTGATATTGTTCGGCATATTTTAGCATTTCTCGAAGATGGCGTATCTGAGACTCGAGAGAAACAACAGAGGTATTTACCTCTTTTTGCTGCATATGTAACAAGGCTATGCGGTCTTCAAGTTCTGAAAAATTATGTAGATTATGTGTGAACATCTTGTTATATTCAGCAGAGACAATTTTTAAATTTGAGAAGTGTTAACAGGTATATATTGGAAGAATTCAGCCAGGGGAACTCTGGCTGATATAAAAACACATCTGCAGAAATAGTGACTGAAGAAATTTTGAGTAGTGGAATTGGGAAGAAGTATTTAGATACTATAATAAAGAGATTAGCTGGCTTGTATACTAACAGAGAGGACATAGTAAACAGATTTGCGTTATTATCAGGGATTGTAGGGAGATTCCGAAGAGCTTTTGTTCAGATGATGAAACAATAGGATTGGTACAGGAAATATATGGAACAAAAGTTAATAAAGGGATTTGTTGCGTTTTCTGCTATAATAATCTGCCAGCAAAGAATGTGTTGTCTGAATATGTTTGTGATTATAAGAAACGAGCAGGGTTATTTCAAAGATCAGCAGATTTAGAGTAGTTCTTTTTTTTCTGAGAGAAAATTAAAAATCGTTTTTGGTTCTTCTGGAGAGTGATTATAGCGTTTGGGAAACATCCGGAGAAACCATTACCTCAGAGTGTCGTAAAGTTCTTTATCAAAGAAGGCTTTGAGATGCCCTTTCTTTTTTATGCAAATCTTTTCTCTTGTCTACATATATAAACCTAAGAAAAAGCTTGACGTTTAAATATTACAAGTGTAATATTTAAGGAAATATGAAAAAAGGAGAAATAAAACTATATGAGAAAAAAGAAAAGAAAAAAACACACGAAGATTATTACAAAAATAGTTTTATTTAGCGGTATATTGATTGGTGGTGGAATCGGTATTGTAACAATAATGAATTGTAATGTTCCTGAAAAAAGACTAATGGAATATATGAAATATATTGAAAAAGGGGAATATGAGCAAATGTATGCCATGCTGGATCAGAAAAAAAGCAGCATGAACAGTAAGGAAGAATTTATAGAACGAAATTCTAAAATATATGAAGGCATTGAGATGTCTGATCTGTCCATAACCGATATTACAGTAAAAAGACAAGAAAACGGAAATGCGGCAGTTTCCTATACAACAAATATGCAGACTGCTGCAGGAAATGTAGAATTTACCAACGATGCGGTATTTTCACATGATTGGACAGGATATCATTTAATCTGGCAGGATCAGTTGATTTTTCCAGAGTTATCTGCAACGGATAAAGTTCAGGTAACGTCAGAAGAGGCAAAGAGAGGAGATATTTTAGACAGAAATGGTCGTCAGTTGGCTGGAGAGGGAACTGCATCTTCGGTAGGAATTGTTCCGGGCAGGATGGAGAACAGAGAAGATACAATAAAAAAACTGGCAGAGTATCTTGGAATTGGAGCAGACGAAATTGAGGATAAGTTAAAAGCCGGTTGGGTAAAAGCAGATTCTTTTGTACCAGTAGCAACAATTCCTAAAATACAAGAGGTCGATCTTTTGACAGTGAATCCGGATAAAACTGTTCTGGAAGAAAAAGAAAAGCAGGACACATTATTGAAGATTCCAGGTATTATGTTATCTGATGTAAAAGTACGAACTTATTATCTAAAAGAAGCTGCCTCTCATCTGGTAGGGTATGTACAGGCGGTTACAGCCGAAGATTTGCAGGAACATAAAGGGGAAGGGTATCGTACAAACAGTGTGATTGGAAAGACTGGACTGGAAACGCTTTATGAAAAAGAACTAAAAGGAACAGATGGGTGTGAAATCTGTATTGTAGATGCAAATGGAAATAAAAAAAGTGTTATTGCATATGAGCCTAGAAAAGATGGAGAAGATATCCATACTACGATTGATGGTGATCTTCAAAGTACTCTTTATGAACAATTTAAAGAAGACAGAGGATGTTCTGTAGCTTTGAATCCTTATACAGGGGAAGTATTGGCGTTGGTAAGTACGCCATCTTATGATAATAATGATTTTGTACGTGGAATGGACAACAGCCAGTGGAGTGCATTAAATGAAAATGAAGACAGGCCTTTATACAACCGCTTTCGCCAGACATGGTGTCCTGGCTCAACTTTTAAACCTGTAATTGCTGCAATTGGATTAAAAGTGGGGGCATTTACTGCAAATGACGATTTTGGAAATGAGGGTCTGGCGTGGCAGAAAGATTCCTCGTGGGGAGATTATACAGTGACTACACTTCATGATTATGAACCTGTGATCTTGAAAAATGCGCTTATTTATTCAGATAATATTTATTTTGCAAAAGCAGCATTAAAAATTGGTGCGGATCAACTGATGCAGTCTCTAAATCAAATAGGATTTAATCAGGAACTTCCATTTGATATTAAAATGTCAGAGTCCCAATATTCTAATATGGACAAGATAGAAACAGAAATCCAGCTTGCTGACAGTGGGTATGGACAGGGACAGATTCTGGTAAATCCTTTGCATCTTGCAAGCATTTATACGGCTTTTCTAAATGATGGAAATATGATAAAGCCATATCTTCACGCGGATGGTGGAAGCACTTCCAGTGAAATCTGGATAAAAGATGCTTTTTCACCACAAATTGTTTCGGAGGTTATGGAGGGGTTAGAGGGTGTAGTGAATAACCCGGAAGGAACTGGTTATGGAGCATGCCGGGAAGACATTAGATTAGCAGGAAAAACCGGAACAGCGGAACTGAAAGCTACAAAAGAAGATACATCTGGAACAGAAATTGGCTGGTTTACAGTTTTTACTACAGATAGAGATACAAAGAATCCTATTTTGCTCATCAGTATGGTAGAGAATGTGAAAGATATTGGAGGAAGCGGTTATGTGGTGGAAAAGGATAAGGCGATACTGGATGAATATCTTGGTAATGAATAATTTTTACCTTTAAATATTACAAATGTAAGAGGAAAATGATATGAAAAAAATTTGGAAAATATTTGTGGGAGTTATTTTTCTTGCTGTCTGTAGTGGATGTGGCATAAAGAAAGAGCAGAAAAAGGCAATTGAAGATACGAAAGAAAAAATTTACAGAGAGTGTGAAATGCTAGCAGAAGGCTATCGGAACATATATGAGAATGCTGTGAAAGAAAATGCACTATATGAGCTGAGTACAATACAAAAAAGTATGGATTATTTTGGAAAATATGGATATGCAGTAATTGATTCCTACAATCAGCTGGATATGGTTCAAAGTATTAAAGTAGATGATTTTTTGAAAAAAGCAGAAAAAGAGAAGAATGGAAAAACTACTATATTTCAAGTTATAGCAGGGGATCATTTTATCCGGTATGATCTGAAAACCAAACAGGGGAAAATAGACGTTGAAGTAAGCTCTTTTAAATGGAAAGAGGACACTTGGCAGGAAACATATTATCATGAGTTTAGAGCTAATTCATGGAAATATACAGAAAACGGGCATTTCTTTATAGAAGAATATCATCCGGCAGGATATGATGGACCGTCTGGATATCGGGACTTTCGGGTAGCACCGTTAAATAAAAAATGTCGGGAGTTGAATCGAAAATATATACTTCCTTTTGGATATACACTTAATAAATTGTTTACTTCTAATTGGAGTGAAAAAAATTATGATGGAATAAATTTTTATGATGTTTTTGATCGTTTACTTTCAATGGAAGAAAAAACTGATGAATTTAAGGAAGGAAAGACTTATGAAATCCCAAAAGAATCATTTGAAACGATATTTCAAAAATATTTTAATATAAGCGCAGAGATACTGCAGACAGGAACGGTATTTCACACAGAAATACAGACATATCGGTATCGAACCAGAGGAATCGTATATGATTTTGCTCCCACACCATATATTCCATATCCGGAAGTTGTTTCCTACATAGAAAATCAAGATGGAACAATAACACTGGAAGTAAATGCGGTATGGCCACAAAAAGAATTAGATCAGGCGTTTTGTCATAGCGTAACCATTCGGCTGTTAGATAAAGATAGATTTCAATATGTATCCAATTATGTATCAAGGTCAGAAATAGAGGTTACCTGGTATACAGAAAGATTATCAGACGAAAAGTGGGAGGAATGTTATGGAGATAATTGATATGATTACAAAAAGAAAACTGAAAAAGATGATGAGCGTTTTATTTATTTCGGGATGCTTTTTCATAGGAAATACAAAATGTAAAGGGGCTGATTTAGAATATATTTCACAGGAAACTGCGAATTATGCTGTACAAGAAAGAGGATATGATTTGCCAGTAGATGAAGTCGTGAAAGAAGAAGCTATTGAAGATTGTAAGAATGTTATGAATCAGATGAAAGTCATTTATCAAAAGGCGGATAAAGGGACTTCATCGAATATAGTAGTTTCTGAGACAGTAATGGAAGAAATGCAGGAAGTATTAAAGGAAAAAAATGTCCCCGTTATTACATCAGCACCGTATTCAAATATGGCTAATTATTCTAAAATGGAAGAATTTCTTTTCAGGGCAGAACAGGATCTGACAGGAGATATCGTCTTATATAGGATTAACAGGGATGGTGGGATAGAAAGACTCAAATTCAATTATGATGGGACAGATATGTATTTGCTGGCTGTGAAAGCTGTTTGGGGTATGAACGACAATCCATCTATTGTATATGTTTCGTATACAAGGATAGAAGAATGGAAATATACAGAAAAAGGCTGGTTTGGTTATACGCTATGCGTTCCAAAGTATCCGGAAGTATCAGAAGCGGTTGATGGCAGTTCTATGATAAGAATTAAACCTTTAAGTGATGAATGCAGGGAAGTTTCAAAGAGGTGTGTGTATTTGCTTGGATATCAGGGGAATAATCTTTTATGTTCTGATTGGGATAGATCTGATATGGAAGGGTTAGATTATAATGGTTTATATGAATATTTATATCGAATGAAATACGGGGAGAGATATGAGTTTTCAGGTAACTCAAGTGGAATTCCGGCAGAAGAGTTTGAAAATCTGATAATGGAGTTTTTGCCGATAACAGCAGATCAAATTAAAAAATGGGCAGTATTTGATTCGGAACATCAAACTTATGACTGGGAACGATTAGGCTGTTTAAATTATAGCCCTACTTATTTTGGAACATCTTTACCGGAGGTCGTTGAAATAAGAGATAGCGGAGAGGGAAACAGTGTGTTGGTTGTTGATGCTGTATGTGATACATTTATATGTAATGATGCCGTTATTACAAGTGAGCTGACTGTTAAGTTCAACGATGATAAGAGTTTTAAATATATGGGGAATAAAATTCTGAATAATGGTACGAAAGAAGTTCCCAAATATCAATATAGAATAAAAAGAAAGAACTGATAACAACTATCAGCCCTTTCATATTTGTTAATTCCATATATGTAATTTTTTTAAGATATCAGAAGTGATTTCAAATGCTTTTTTGCCAGTTGCATTAGAATCACTTTGGATATTGGTTGCAAAATAATAGCTGTTATCGGAAGTTTCTACATATCCGATAAACCAGCCGTTGATATCCTGTCCGTTGACACGACCGGTTCCAGTTTTTCCGTAGAAATTACCATTAGGTGTACTGGCAATTTTTATAGCATTTTTAACAGAAAATACATTTTGGAAATTTAGATGGAATTCATTTGTGTTAAATTTTTTTAATAATGTTACTTGCTCTAAAGGCGAGATTTTTAATGAAAAATCGGACCAGTATAAATCCAGATTTGAACTGGTTGTTTGGTTTCCATATTCTATTTTATTCAAAAATTCCTGGACTCTGTTAATTCCGAGCTGCGAATCAATTGCCTGGAAATACCAGTTAACGGAATTTTGCATAGCAGAGTTTAAATCCTGATCAGCTTCCCAGGATGGAAAAGGAAAGGCATCACCATTCCATGTCATGGAAGAGTGTTCTGGTGTGATGATTCCGGATTCCAACCCTAATAATGCATCGTATATTTTGTAGGTAGACTCTGGCGGAATACGCTTGGTGGCTTCTTCAAGATCGTATATTTTCCAGGAATCCAAATTATTGTCATACAAAACAAATGATCCATCATATGTTCCAAATGTTTCGGATATATCTAACAGGGAGATATTTTTGTCTGTATCACTAAAATGATATACGCTTTGAGTAGAGGCATCAACGGATAAAATGGGTGTACATCCAATAAAAACAGCACTAATGACCAGATAAATTATCAATGCTCTCATTTTTTGATAAAGAGTTTCTTTCCTAAAAACGGCGATGTTGAGAATACGTCGTTTCATCTGCCTGAAATTTCCGGACATTCCAACTGCCAGTGGAGAGGAAAAAGAGGATATTTTTTCTGCAAAATTAATCAGTGTAGTTCCATAAGCTTGGTATTCATCAGCAGAAATCATCTGCAATACAGCAGAATCACAGGCTATTTCACGGTCACAGAGAATTTCTTTTAAAGTGTACCAAACAAAAGGGTTAAACCAGTAGAGTATATTACTTATGACCATGAGGAAGCCAATAAATGTATCTTTGTGACGGTAATGCTGTAATTCGTGTAGCAGCATAAAACGCATATCATCAGGATTCAGTTCGGAAATTAAATGGATGGGAATGTAAATTCTGGGATGTATTATTCCGATTAAAACTGGTGATTTTAAAAATGCAGTACTGTAGACTGATACTGGGTGAGAGATTTTAAGTTCCTTTAAACAATTGTAATAAATAGTTTTTACCTGCTGATTTTGAAGCGGGAGAGCAGATCTTTTTATGGAACGTACATAGTTTAATGAATGAAGGGTGAGGACTGACATAATCATAACACCCGTTATCCATATTAGAAAGAGTATGGTATTCAAGCCTCCAGAAAATTGACTACTGATGGAAACTGAAAAATCATTCACCTGGTTTAACAAAATATTTTGTGTATTACTGGTAAGTTCGGATAGCGTGTCGGTACCAGAGTTAAGTCCTGAGTCAGTTTGAAAAAAATGTAACCATGAAAAAAGTTGTGAGCCATGAATCTGTACAGGAAAAAATGGCACGGCAAGTAATAAAAATAAAAGAAAACAGAGATGGTACTGTGTAGTCGCAGATAAATATTTTTTCAGAAGTTTTTTTGTTCCGATTATTACAAGTGTAAAAATACATATGAAGATATTACTGATTAAAAAGTGGATGATCCAGTTGCTCATTCAAAACCTCCTATTTCTGATGTTTTGATAATAAATGGCGTAAGTTATCAATTTCTGTTGAAGAGAGCTTATCGTCTTCAAGGTAAGAAGCCAGCATAGAAGAAAGATTTCCATTATAATATCGCTTTAAAAAAGAATTGCTTTCCTGGCGTATATATTCATCTTCTTGGACTAATGGAGTATAGACAAATACCCGGCTTTGTTTTTCGTAGGAAAGAGCTTTTTTGGAAACAAGTCTCTTGATAAGAGTTTGAATTGTTTTTGGACTCCAGCTGGTAGTTAGAGTAAGTTTTTCTGTAATTTCATTTGTATTGATGGGAGCATATTTCCATACAATTTTCATAACTTCAAATTCGGCTTCTGAAATTTGGGGTAGTGACATAATAAAATCCTCCTGCTAAATCCTACATATGTAATAAATATATTATATTACTTGTAGAAGAAAAAAGTCAAATGGCAGATGATATATAGAATATAAAATTAATAATGTAGAGGCAATAAAGGTGAAAAAGATAGAAATTATTGAGAGAATCACAGATGCTAATGGAAGCATAAGTGAAAACATATTGACTAGCTGGGAACATAAAAACCAATTCATACCGGAAATTATAAGGTTTGGAGAATTAAAAATATATCTACAGGAACGAATTGTTAAAAAGAATGATAGTGATGTTCATCTTTCAAAATATGAATATGATATTTTACTTCTTTTAGCGAAAAGTCCAGGTAGAATATTTGGAAAAGAAATGGTTTATGATTTGGTGTGGAATGAACCTTATTCCGGTGATTATAATGTGGTTATGCGACATATCTGCAATATCAGAGAAAAAATAGAAGATGATCCTGGACAACCATTATATATACAAACAGTACGAGGTGTAGGATATCGGTTTAACGGGAATTTAGGCAGCGAGTGAAATCACTGCCTATTATTATGGTTTTACAAAGAAGGAAGTTTGTTATGAGAAGATCTTTGTATTTCAGGAGCATCCTGTTTGAGATATTTGGACAGGTTTTGATGTATCAATTCCAACTCTTTTATTTCTTGCTTAAAGGAAACGTATTGAGTATTTAGTGATTCCTTTCTGGAAATAAGATCTGCAATTTGCTCTTGCAACTTATTGGAATTAAGATGTTTCAGGTTTATACCATTTTCCTGTAAAATATGTTCAGCACCCGCGAAAAGAATAATTTGAGATTCATATTTACGGAAATAACGATCTGGATCTTTGGAGCTTTTATAATGGTCGTCGTAAATTTTATTTTTCTGATATTGTTCGGCATATTTTAGCATTTCTCGAAGATGGCGTATCTGAGACTCGAGAGAAACAACAGAGGTATTTACCTCTTTTTGCTGCATATGTAACAAGGCTATGCGGTCTTCAAGTTCTGAAAAATTATGTAGATTATGTGTGAGCATCTTGTTATATTCAGCAGAGACAATTTTTAAATTTTCCTTATTTGCCCATTTCTGAAGCCCAATGTTTCCTGCTATATTGGGAGCATTGGTATCTATTAATTTGTTATGAACAGAAGGAAAAATAGCTTTCTGACGTTTATTTTCAATGCGTTCTTTGATACGTTCTTTAGTAAAATTTTTTCCTAAAGATTTAGCACTTCCACGCACTGGACGGGACATATCGGGAGAACGAAAGGTAATGTATTTTCTGCTGTTTTCGCCAAATTCTGCGTTTTTTATTTCATATCCTTTAGCTTCCATAAATGCAAGAAATTCTGAGTAAGTGGAAACAATTCGGATTGTCTGGTTGATATCTTTTCGCAGCTGCGCTTTTTTACTGGATTCAGATTTATTTGCAGCCCATTCATTGTATTTCATTCCTTTTTTACCATCTGGCATAATTGTGGACAGGTTATGTTCCTGGCATAAAGTGTCGCTGAGATTTCGTATTTTCCAGTAATTCTTTTTACAGTCATGGTAATGAGAAAAAGTGATGTTATCTGCAGAACAGAAAATTAAATGGTTATGTACATGACTTTTATCAGTGTGTGTTGTCAGAACATAGGAGTATTTTCCCTCCAGTAAGCGATCTGCAAGTTCTTTGCCAATTTGATGGGCTTCTTCATAGGAAATTTCACCAGGGGAAAATGCCTGAATCAGATGAAATGCCTTATTTGTATTGTGCGGATCTCTGCAGTCATGTGTATGATCCAAAGTGTATTTAAAGTCAAGAACGGCTGTTTCGGGAGAGCAGGCAAAGGAAGAAATATATAGATTCTGGTCAGTTTTATCTGGATTGCAGATGTATTCTATTGCTTTATCAACGGTTGTTTTGATACCATGGATTTTTGTAACTGCCATATTTTTTCCATTAACTCCTTTATATCGTCCAGGTCCTTTGGGTAAACTGTATTGGTACTGTTTATACGATGGGTGATCTGATTCAAATTGCTGCTGATATTGCCCAGCAGGGTATTCATTTTTCGGATATGAGAGTAGTCTACTTCATATACAAATCCATATAAGATCATTTTCCGTAGAAAGGCAGATTTGCTTTTCATCCTGGAAAGACGATATTTTTCTTCTAAAATGTATTGTTCGTCATCATTCAAATAAAATTGTACGGGATGAATTCTGGTACGTTTGCTCATTGAAATCCTCCAATTCGTTTTTTTCTATAAAAAAGAGTACAAAAAAACTGTCTAACCAGTTCGGCTATGACAGTTATGGTACTTGGTTTTTTGTTGGTTTGGACAGATGTATCTGTAAGTTATTTTAACAGGACTGGGTGAAAGCGTCAAATTAAGAAATTATAAAATATGAGAGGGCCAGGGATACTCCCTGATACATTTTGGTAGAATGAACCGGAAAGGGAATTTGACAAAATGAGCCAGTTGTCATGACACTGGCAGTGCTTGCTTCTTTTGGGGTGTAGCCTGCAAAGCAGGCTATGCAAAAGCTATAAAACATAAATGGAACTGTGAGAAGTGGTTGAGAATATAATCCTGATAGCGTATAATCAGAGCAAGAAATCGTAAGTGAGGGATAAATTTGAAACGTGAGGAAATTTTTCAATATGTGAAAGAGCAATATGGAACGGAACCGGAATATTTATGGAAAAAAGATCCTGATTCTGCGGTGCTTCGACATAAAAATGGAAAATGGTATGCTATAATTATGGCAGTGGAAAAGAAAACACTGGGATTAGAAGAAGATGGAAAAATTAATATCCTGGATGTAAAATGTGATCCTGATCTGGTTGGGATGTTAATTCAAACGTATGGATTTTTACCGGGGTATCATATGAATAAGCGACACTGGATTACGATTCTTTTGGATGAATCTGTCAGTGAAGCTAAGACGCTAGATTTTCTGGATATGAGTTATGATTTAATTGACAGTGGGAAGTAATTAAAATTTAAAAGGAAGCCTTTCAGAAAAATCTCTGATCGGCTCCCAGGTATTCATTCTGGATATGTATAAGTTGATCTTTGCAACAGGATATTTTCCCAATCTCGTTCATGGCGCAACACTCGGAGAATATGAATCTCTTTTGTTTCTTCCATTATAATATAAAAAATAATAGATGGCGGAAAAGATCTTTTATGTATGGAATATCCTCTGTACAGAATTTGAGTTCGGGGAAAGGCAGTACTGAACTGGCCTAAATTCTGCATTTGTTCTTTCAGATCAGATTGAAAACGGTCAGCACGTTGCTGGCCGAATTCTTCTTCAATATAATCTGCAATGTCTGTGACATCGTAAATTGCTTCCCAGGTTAAAATAATTTTATATTCTTGCATTTCTTCGTGCATCCCTTAATTCTGTGATTTTGCGAAAAGCATCTTCCAGTGGCAATTCACGACCAGCTTCCATATCATCAATTCCCCGGTCTAACATGCGGAGAAGATGATTGTTTTTCTGGTTTTTATCGGTTGTAGGGACTTTTTTTGTTAATTCCATGAAATCACTCCAATCATACGGTTTATAAATAGTGTATGTTGTTCAGAAGTATCTATCCATAGTTTAGCATAGAATGGGCAGCAATACAATTGAATTATTTTGCAGGAGCGTCCGTCAGACCAAGAAGATATTCGCAGGAAACATTAAATACTTCGGCCAGTGCGACAACTTCGTAGTCGGGAACGAAACGTGTGCCTTGTTCAATTCGCAGGATTGCCAGATCATTAAAATCATATCCTGCAAGTTGTAATTTGGCAGCGAGTGTTTTCTGAGTAAGATTATGAGCCTTTCGTAATTCTTTTACCCGTTGTCCTATTCTGTTTTTACTGTTCGTTTTTTTATCCCAATAAATAATCATTCTGATCCTCAAAAGTTTCTAAAGATGAAGTATTATTATTGATTTTAAGGAAAAATATTGTTACTATACTTCTAAAGATGAAGTTTTTGGAAAGTTTATTTGATTTTTGAAATAAGAAAATGATAATGCTGCCTGTAATGAGAAATAATTCTAATGAGAGGTGGAAAGAAGATGAATGAATTTTATGAAGCAGTATCGAATTTATTTGAGGAATTGCGCTGTGACTCCGGAGAAAGAGAATATACAGTACAGCCGGAAGAATGGAAAGAAGCAGAGAAGAATTTGAAACAAATACAAAAGAAGCTGCCACTACATCTGGAAAAAATCCCAGAGCGTGAGCAGAATTTCTGGAATAAATATCTGGATCAGTTAGAACATTTCCATTATGAAGAGGAGCAGCGGGCTTATTACCAGGGAATGATGGATGTAGTTGAGTTTCTTATTAATATAGGGGCAATAAAGAAATCCACGAATGTTAAGAGAATGATAGAAAAATATGCACGTTAAGAGTGGCGGTATGGGAAACCATACCGCTTCTTCAGAATAATTCAGATAGAATTCAAATGAATTTCAGGGATCTTGTTTATCGTGGTCTGTAGGAATTTTGTATGTGCGCAGGTATGCTTCTACGATGGCAAGGATAGCGGTAATTTGCTCATCGTTGCATTTTGACAGGTACATGAGCAGGCGTTGATAATCAAGATTGTCTGTATGATTGTTTGGATAAAACAATGGTTCAGGAGGAACATTTAAAGCGCGTACCAGTTTTCTGATTTTATGAAAACTGGGAACTCGGCCCCCATTTTCAATTTCCTTTAAATATCGGCTGGACATTTCTGCTTTTTCAGCTAATTCTTCATAAGTCAATTTTTGCTCGTGTCGGGCGTTCTTAAAAAACAATCCCAGTTCTTTATCTGTTTGTTTTGGCATATGATACACCTCCATGTTTAGTGTATAGTTCCCTTTATTGAAAGAAAATGAACTAACATTTCACTAAAAAAGAGGGTGATATTTCACTTTTTAAAAGACATATAAAATTCTGAATTTCCGTAAAACAGATCCGGAGGTATAGGAAAGATTAAGAATTTTATTGTCTGGTATCATATCCGTCATTACGTGACGGATGAAATAGATAAATAGTTCAAAAAAGCAAATAAATTTTTTTACCTCAAAAAGTGAATTATATGCCACAAAAAATGATGGCAAAATATTATCTTTTGATATAAATAGCGTCCGATGGGCTAAAAACTACCCATTAGGACGTTTTTTATATACCTCAAAATGCAGGAAAAACAATTTTCTCGTATTTATTAAGAAATTTTTTAAAAATTTCTTCCCACACCCCGACAAATGCACTCATCCGTTTGGGATATGTGTGAAGGGGAAGCAAGAACTTTGCTTATTGCCTACCGGCGGGGAAGGAGGTGAACTCTTATGGAGCAATCCTCTTTTCAAGATGAGCAGACAGTCAGACATCAGTTTGATTCTCTGTGCAAGCTGGCATTGAAAAGTGAAGTTATTAATTATGAAAAGCATATGGCATATCGCCAGAAGTATGAAGTGATGTTGTCAGAATTATCAGAAAAGGAGTTGAGCAGACTTTTTATAATGGATGAGCATGAAATGGAAACACATCGTTTTCAGGTCCTGGGTTACGACATAGAAGTCAAAGATGCATTGATTGCTGAAGCACTGCAGACACTTACTGAAAAGAAAAGGAATGTTGTGTTATTATCATATTTTATGGATATGAGTGATGCAGACATTGCCAGAGAAATGAATCTTGTACGCAGCACAATTAATGAGCATCGTAGACGATCACTGGAACTGATGAGAAAAAATATGGAGGAATCTGCAAATGAAAAAAAGTAAAAAACAGAAATGCGCATTTGATTTGCTGCCATTCCATGTTATTGAGGCAGCATCAACTGGTGATACTGAGGCAATCCAGGCAGTGTTGAAGCATTATGAAGGGTACATAACAGTTTTGGCTACCAGAAAAATGTTTGACGAATTTGGACAGGTGCATTACTGTGTAGATGAAACTCTGCGTCAACGCCTGGAAGCAAAACTGATTACTAAGACCTTGGGATTTGATACGAAATCATATGTAAGGAAAAGTAATCAGTAAAGGGAGTATTTAATATAGATTCCTTTTCCCCTTCAGGAATTTTTGTACCTTGAAAATTGTATATTGTTTTACATACAGGACGTGAAGATATGTAGAGCCACTAGGTAAATCCGCCATGATATATCTGCTCTGTTAATGGAGTAAATACGAGGAAATGCTGAAATATAACATTGAAGTAAAGGTATGGAGCGAGAAGAATTTGACAAAATGTGTAGCAGCTGCACAGGGCGATGAAGCATATCTGTGATAATGATACTTCCAGAAAAAATCTGGTCATATTTAATGACGGTGCAAAACCGATGTGGGCAGAGTACTGAACTGCCACCTGTATTGTAATTTTATCTGCCGATGACAGTGTATAAAATTGTAAATTGTCATGGGCAGATAAAAATGTTTTGTCCAAAGAGAAAAGGAGGAGAGAAGAGTGGCGATTAAAATTGAAAAAGGTAAGATTCCAATTTGGGAAAAATATATGCTTACGGTGGATGAAGCAGTGCAATATTTTGGAATAGGTGAAAAGAAAATAAGGATGCTTATTTCGGAACATCTAAATTCAGAATGTTGCTTTACAGTCCAGGTGGGGTGTAAGTCATTGATTAACCGTAAGAAATTTGAGGCCTTTCTGGATCAGACTACGTCTTTGTAAAAAATATACGAACAATTTAGCACTTTAAAGTGGAAATGTTAGCCCTGGTATGATATAATACCTATATCGTGCTAGGGCTTCTTCGTAGAAAGGGGCGAAGACGTTTGGGTAAAACAAAACGTGACCAAAAACGACGAGATAAAAAAGGTCGAATTTTACGAAACGGAGAAAGTCAGAGAAAAGATGGAAGATATGCGTTTGTATATACAGATTGTTATGGAAAGCAGAAGTTTTTGTATAGTTGGAAATTAGAGCCAACAGATTCTCTGCCAACTGGATGCAGACCATGCTTAGCTCTAAGGGAAAAAGAAAAAAATATCCAAAGAGATTTACATGATGGTATAGTACCTTACGGAGGAAATTTAACAGTTTTGGATTTGGTTCAAAAATATATTGGACAAAAAAAGGGGGTTCGTCATAATACTCAGGCGAACTATGATTTTGTGATCAATATAATAAAAAAAGAAGAATTCGGAACCAGAAGAATAGATAAAATAAAATTGTCGGATGCAAAAGCATGGTTTATTAAGCTGCAAGCAGATGGAAGAGGATACAGTTCCATTCACAGTGTGCGTGGAATTGTAAGACCTGCATTTCAGATGGCAGTTGAAGATGATTTACTGCGCAAGAATCCTTTTGAATTTCAATTATGTACAGTTGTCGTAAATGACAGTGTTACAAGACAGGCAATTACAAAAGAACAGGAAGAGTTATTTCTGGAGTTTATCCGAAATGATGACCATTACTCAAAATACTATAATGGAATGTTTATTTTGTTTAAGACTGGACTTCGTATTTCTGAGTTTTGTGGATTGACAGTGAAAGATATTGATCTTCAGGAGAGAAAAATCAATGTGAATCATCAGCTTCAGAGAACCAGAGGAATGCAGTACGTCATTGAAGATACCAAAACTTCAAGTGGAACACGAATGTTGCCGATGACAGATGAAGTTTATGAATGTTTTGAACAGATTGTGAAAAACCGTAAAAAAGTAAGGGTTGAGCCGATTATAGATGGATATAGTCGATTTTTATTCCTGGATAAAAAAGATATGCCTGAGGTAGCACTCCATTGGGAAAAACATTTTCAGTGGGCGTTAGGAAAGTATAATCGTACTCATGAGGAACAAATGCCAAAGATCACGCCTCATGTATGTAGGCATACATATTGTTCCAATATGGCGAAAGCTGGAATGAATCCGAAAGCACTCCAATATTTAATGGGACATTCTGATATAGGGGTTACGTTAAATGTATATACGCATCTGGGATTAATTGATGCAAAAGAAGAGATGAATAGGATTGCAAAACTGGCATAGTATGATAAAATAATAGAAAAAAGAATTAAAAATAATCTGATTATAAGGTTCTTAGAAAGCCTGTTTTCCAGGCTGGTTATTACTAAGAAGTTACTAAATTTGGATAAGAAAATATACGAATTTATGCTGTGATATACAGGAAAATGATAGGATTGAAGATTATCGGAAAATGCCTGTAAACAGCGTAAATACAGCATTTCAAGGAGTTTTAAGCAATGATAAGAGTGTTATTTGTCTGCCACGGCAATATCTGCAGATCAACCATGGCCGAGAGTGTTTTTACGCACAAGGTAAAAACGCTCGGCCTTTCAGATCAGTTTTTGATCGATAGTTTTGCAACAAGTACAGAGGAGATTGGGAATCCACCTCACAGAGGAACAGTGAACAAGCTGAGAGAAGTGGGAATACCACTGGTTCCGCACAGAGCGAAGCAGATTACGTGGGCAGATTATGAAAAATCCGATTATATTATTGGTATGGATTCTGCTAATATGCGTAATCTTAACAGGATGCTGAAGAATGACCCGGAAGAGAAGCTTTATAAGTTTCTGACTTTTGCCGGATCAGGACGGGATATTGCGGATCCTTGGTATACAGGAAATTTTGACGAAACTTATGAAGATATACAGGAAGGTTGTGAGGGATTTCTGGATTATCTGGAGAAACATGGAGAAATCCATTACTGATATTTCGGAATGAGACACAAATCTGAAACAATACAAAAGGTATGACAGCAAAAGGCAGCGGAAGCTGCTTTTTCTGTCGATGAAAACTTCTTTACAAATCTGAAAACTTCTATTATACTTGTCCATACAGCAAGCAACTCAAATTCAGCAGAGAAATCTGCTCTCTGCAATTCTACAGTGGAAGTTCTTTCCACAGAAATATCTAATCATGTTATCAGATCAGAATCATTTTGTGCGTCGTTGTGAGAGCGCACAGGATTTTGTCGGGACATTCGTCCGCTTTGTTTCACAGAAAGGAAATTAAATATGGAAAAAAGTTATGAAACTTTTGTCACGGACCTGAGAAAGCTTCTTCTTGCGGCTATGGACCTGAAGGAAGAAGAAATTTATTTTTCAAACGATGGAGAAAAATATGGCTGTTTGGGAGATAGGCTATTTGTAGAGAGTGGTCATATGGAAAAGGCAAAAACAGTCTGCGGGTTGCATACAGAAGAGCTTTATAAAAGGTACTGTCAGGAAGATTCTTTTGAAAATATCGTTCATGATTGTGTTAGGGAGATAAAAAAAGTCAGTGAAAATTGTGTGCTATGTGATTTGGATGATCTGAAAGATTATGAGAAGGTAAAAAGCAGACTTTTTATTCGACTTCTGAATGCAGATAAAAACAGGACTATACTGAAGGAGTTGGTTCATCACAAAATCGGAGATATTGCTTTAGTGGTTTATTATCTTGCAGGAGAAAAAGAGGGATATGTTCTGAGTGCAAAGATCAAGAAAAGCTTTGTGGAGAAATGGGGAAAAGATGCGGATACTGTTTTCGAAGCTGCTCTAATAAATACATATTTTATCAGTCCACCAAGAATCTATCATTGGGAAAAAATGCTGTTTGATAAAACATATGAAGGAGATAATTTCATGGATATCCTTGGAACATACCATCCAAATAAAGGGATTGCCGGGAATTGCCTGAGTACAGAAAAGCGTACTAATGGAGCGGCAGCAATCTTTTTGCCCGGGGTAGCCAGACGTCTTTCTGAACTTCTGGGGTCAGACCTGTATCTGGTTTTTACCAGTGTTCATGAAGTAATGGTCCATAATGCGGATGTGGTTTATCCGGAAGATTTGAAAGAAGTTCTAAGTGATACGCTCGAGAAAGCAACTCCGGAAGAGGATTATCTGACATCTTCCATTTATCGATACAGCAGAAGGAGTGGTGAATTCTCTGTGGAATTGAAATGAGCTAAAGAGAGGTGACATGTGGAAGTGCTTTGAGTTTATCGTTATTTGGCATTAGAACAGAAATTAAGGCCGGAATCCATCATAAAGAATGAAATTCCGGCCAGGTTTTTTCCATGTGTTATGCTGTTTGTTTAACTATTATAAGAGTTCTTTTTTTGTGGTTTAGCTGAGAAGTGCGGAATCGTTGGAAAATTCTTCACCGCTGGCTTCTTCGAATTTGTCCAGGAGATCTTTGACTGTAAGCTTTTTCTTTTCTTCGCCCTGGATATCCAAAATGATCTTTCCCTCCCACATCATGATCAGACGATTGCCGTGAGTGATTGCATCACGCATGTTATGGGTGATCATCATGGTTGTCAGATGATCGCGGTTTACGATCATGTCTGTGATCTCGAGAACCTTGGCTGCAGTCTTCGGATCAAGAGCAGCAGTGTGCTCATCCAGAAGAAGAAGCTGAGGCTTCTTTAAAGTTGCCATCAGAAGTGTCAATGCCTGACGCTGGCCACCGGAGAGGAGTCCGACTTTGGAAGTGAGCCGGTCCTCAAGACCAAGACCGAGAATCTTCAGGAGTTCGTGGTATTCTTCCCGTTCCTGGCGGGTAATGCCCGGACGGAGAAGGCGGGATTTTCCGCGGCGTTTGGCAAGAGCGAGATTTTCTTCAATTCCCATAGTTGCAGCAGTTCCGGTCATAGGATCCTGGAATACACGGCCAAGATACGCGGCTCTTTTATATTCGGAAAGTTTTGTGACATCGGTTCCACCGATAATGATCTTTCCGGAATCTACAGGCCAGGCACCTGCAACTGCATTCAGCATAGTAGATTTTCCGGCGCCGTTTCCTCCGATGACTGTAACAAAATCACCTTCGTTCAGATGAAGATCCACGCCGTTTAAAGCAACCTTTTCATTGATGGTGCCCGGATTAAATGTTTTATGTATATCGATCAGTTTCAGCATGATCATTTACCTCCCTGTTTGGCTTTTGTAAAGTATTTGCCCTTCCAGTATGGGAAAGCAAGGAAAAATGCAACGACGAGTGCGGAAAGCATTTTCAGAAGGTCTGTATCAATTCCCATCCAGATAACAATCTGAAGTACCAGATAATAAAGAATAGAACCAAATACAACGCTTAACAGCTTCAGTGCAAAGTTGCGGAAAATACGGCTGAAGATCGCTTCACCGATAATTACTGCAGCAAGACCGATAACGATAGAACCACGTCCCATGTTGATATCTGCAAATCCCTGGTACTGTGTGAGAAGAGCGCCGGAAAGAGCAACAAGTCCGTTGGAAAGCATCAGTCCCAGAACCTTATTGCGGTCTGTGTTGATACCCTGTGCACGGGACATGCTTGGATTACATCCGGTCGCACGCAGGGAACATCCGAGTTCAGTTCCGAAGAACCAGTAAAGGACTGCAATCAGAATGATGATCATAATTGCTACGATAAAAAGCGTATTCTGTGTCAGAGCAACACCCTTGACACGTCGAAGGGATACCAGAAGATTAAATTTATCAACATTGATCGCCTGGTTTGCTTTTCCCATGATCTTCAGGTTGACAGAGTAAAGGGAAAGCTGTGTCAGGATTCCGGCAAGGATAGCCGGGATGCCCATAAAGGTATGAAAAATACCGGTGGCAAGACCGGCCAGAAGTCCGGCTCCTGTTGCAACCAGCATGGACACCCATACATTGTGTCCGCTGAGCATCATCATGATACAAACAGCGCCGCCTGTACATAAAGTTCCGTCAACGGTAAGATCCGCAATATCAAGAATGCGGAATGTAATGTACACACCGATCGCCATGATTCCCCAGATAAGCCCCTGTGCGGCAGCTCCTGGAAGTGCGGTTATTAAACTCATAATCTGCATGTTAAATTATCCTCCTCTTTTTTATGCACGAACAGCGAGAAGGGGAACTCCCTTCTCGCTGTATCAGTGTATAATAGGTTTTTTACCGATTATTCAGCTGTTTTATCTGTTTCGATTGCTTCATATCCATCCGGAATTTTAATACCAAGCTCGTCACAGATGTCTTTGTTGTATTCTTTTGTGAATTTTGGTGCATATTCAATCGGCATTTTGGAGATATCTTTACCATCCTGAAGGATGCTGACTGCCATTTCGCCGGTTTTGTATCCAAGATCATAGTAGCTGATGGAAAGTGTTGCAACACCACATGCCTGGCAGATACCTTCTTCACCAGCGATTACCGGGACCTTTGCCGGAAGACAGATGTTGTTGATGATCTCAGTATTGGATGCTACAGTATTATCTGTAGGTGCATAGATCACATCACTGTCATTGGCAGCTGTGGTAACAACGGATGAAAGATCGTTGGAATCAGAGAATGCATAATCTTCACAGGTATAACCAAGCTTCTCGAGAGCATCTTTTACTGTATCTACCTGATACTGGGAGTTTGGCTCTGCTGAGCAGTAGAGAAGTCCGACATTTTTTGCATCCGGGAAAAGCTCATGGAGCATATCGGCCTGCTCATCAAGAGGAGCAAGATCAGAAGTACCGGAAATGTTCCCGCCTACTGTTCCGTCAAAGTCATCGATTCCAAGAGCGACACCATATTCGGTAACGGCTGTTCCAAGGATTGGGATATCGGAAGTTCCGGCAGCTGCAGCCTGAAGAGATGCGGTTGCGTTTGCAAGGATCAGGTCTGCCCCTTCTGAAACAAAGCTGTTGATAATGGTAGAACAGGTATTAGAATCACCCTGTGCATTTTGCTCGTCAAATTTTACGGAATCACCCATCTTTTCAGTGATGGCATCCTCAAAACCCTTGGTTGCGGCATCCAGTGCGTCATGCTGGACCAGCTGGCAGATACCTATTGTGTAAGTCTTTTCTTCTTTGGCGCTTACTGTGGCAGCACAGGTTCCTGTTACAAGAGCTGCTGCGAGTACAGCTGTTAAAATACGCTTTTTCATATTGTTTTCCTCCTCACGATGTTGCTGCATTTTTGGATTATTTAAAAATACAACGCTGATTGTGTTAATATAACACTTTAACGCTTAAAAGTCAAGAAGAATTAACGTGAAAATATGTTGAGTAAACAGATCCGGAAAACAAAATAAAGCATGAAATGAAATGCAGGCACAGGAAAAAACATACAGTCATATCATATTGTGAATGAAATTCTCAAGGAGAAAGAACATGGCATATAAAATCGTTCTGGATGCCGGACATGGTGGAGAAGATCCGGGTGCTGTTTATAAAGATCGCAAGGAAAAGGATGACAATCTGAAACTGACCCTTGCAGTAGGAAAGATCCTGGAAGAGAACGGCGTGGATGTGGTTTATACCAGGACTACAGATGTTTATCAGACTCCTTTTGAAAAAGCGAAAGCTGCAAATGAAGCTGGAGCAGATTTTTTTATTTCTTTTCATCGCAACAGCAGTTCCAAGCCGGAACAATACAATGGAGTTGAAGTACTGGTCTATGATAAGAAAGGCATTAAATATCAGATGGCACAGAATATCCTGGGAGCATTGGGAGAACTGGGGTTTCGGGAACTGGGCGTAAAAGAACGTCCGGGGCTGGTAGTGCTCCGGCGCACAAAAATGCCGGCACTTTTGATCGAGACCGGATTTATAAACTCGGAAAAGGATAATCAGCTTTTTGAAAAAAAATTCGAAGAGATTGCCAGAAGCATCGCAGATGCCATTCTGGGAACATTGAATGAGGAAACGGTGGAAGAGCCATTGTATTATCGGGTACAGACAGGAGCATTTCGAAATCGGGAAAATGCAGACAGGATGTTGTATCAGCTGACAGATCAGGGATTTCCGGCGTTTATCCTGAGAGAGAATGATCTTTACAAAGTTCAGGTAGGAGCATATATGCAGCTTGGAAATGCGGTCAATATGGAACAAAGGCTGAGGGACAGTGGATATAGCACAGTGATCGTTACAAAATAGAAAACAGATGATCTGTTAGTGCATCTGCCACGAAAGAGTGATATGATTAGGCAATACAGAAAGCTGGATAAGGGATACCTGTCAGATAAATATCTTTTGATCCGGGATTTAGTTGCAGATGGTAAAGAAAGGACATAGAAAATAATGTACGAAGAGTTTCTGAAACAGATAGAAGATTTCATGTTTATAGAAGATAAGCCGGAAAAAGCGGATGTGATCTTTGTTCCGGGAAACGGATATCCTCAAATGGCGGAAAAAGCAGCGGAGCTTTACAGGAATGGGTTTGCACCAAAGATCCTGCCCAGTGGAAGATACAGTATCACAGCAGGGAGATTTACAGGAGTTCTTGACAAGAAAGAATGTTATTGTGGGACATACAAAACGGAATGGGATTTTTTGAAAGATGTTCTGATGCAGAATGGTGTACCGGAAGAAGCGATTCTGAAAGAAGATCAGGCAACCTACACTTATGAGAACGCAATTTATTCCCGGCAGGTAACAGACAGAGAATACCTGGATATCAAAAAGGCGATTCTCTGCTGTAAAACCTGTCATGCAAGACGTGCGTTGATGTATTACAAGTTGCTTTATCCGGATACGGAATTCTTTGTGAGTTCGTGTTGTGTGGATTCTATAGATAAAAATACGTGGATTATGACAAATGATGGAATTGATGAGGTAATGAGGGAAATAACTAGAATAATTAAACAATTTTCATTGATGCTCAAAAAAAATTAATTTAGGGGTGTCGTAAAAAAAAGAATTGTGTTATAATGCATTTGACGAAAAAAAGAAATATCTGTTACGAAAGATTAACAAGATATTAATTTTTGGAGAAATATTGGTTCGAGCGCATGTTACATGCGTTCGATATTTTATATAACTGAATTTTTTGACAAAAGGCAAATATGAATCTTAGATTTTGAATATAGAGGTGCAGATTATTATGAAAAAGAACACAAAGATTACATTTAGCAGAAGCTTTTCAATACTGGCAGCAGCGGCATTGTCCATGACACTGATCGGAGGACAGACCTTTCCGGCATATGCGGAGAACTCTTCAGGTATAGAATCCGGTGCTGTGATCCCGGATAATATAACTATTGACAGCCCTACAGCTCTTGCTAACATTGCGCTCCCATCTAATGCGTATGGAACTCTTTCCTGGGCAGATAGTTCTTATGTTCCGGACAAACGTGTGCAATCCTGTGGGGTAGTGTTCAAACCTGCTGCAGGTGCTGACCTTTCAGGCCTTCCGGGGTGGGATAGTAATTCAGGAACACTTACAGGTTCCGTGACAGTTGTGGTCAGCAGCATTGACAGTACAGAGGAAAATTCCGGAAGTGAGGAAAGTTCCGATTCTTCTGATTCAGATTCAGGAGAATCCTATGGAACCGATGATAAAGAGGAAAATGGAACCGACGTCAATGAGAGTGATGCAGATACTTCTGTAAAAGAAACAGAGGACAGCACTGCAGAGAATGAGAAGAAGAACGAAGGTCTGCAGGATGACAGTGCCCAGAAAAATAAAGAAGATCCGGAGACAACAGGAAAAACGGAGCAGTCTTCTTCAGATTCTTCAGATGCAGCAGATGCCAGTGGAGAGGAAAAAAGGGATCCGGAGATAACAGAAGCTCCGGAGGTAACAGCTGCACCATCTGAGGATAATAAAACTCAGGATGGGGAAGAAGCAGAAGCTGTGGAAACTCCTGCTGTAACGATAACTCCGGCGGCAGAAGATGGTATGGATCCTGATGCAGCATCTGAGAATAGAGACGATGAGAAGCATGAAAAAAATAACGATGCTGAAATTACTGCGATTCCAGAAATTACGGAGACTCCTGATACTGAAGAAAACAAGGATAATATTTTTGACAGGAAAGATGATACAGAGGATAAACGCCCTCAGAATGCAGCTACCGATCTGACAGAAACAGAAAAAGAGGAAATTGCGTCTCAAAATCATACCTGTGATGGAATAACTGTATCAGGAATCGATCTTCCGTGGTATGTACAGTTTCGTGTTTCTGGTGGTGAGGACTATCAGTTTACCAATGAAGAAGATGCAACAATCTTTAAATCCTATGAGTTTGAACTCTGGGATACACAGAATAATACAGAGTATAAAATTCCGGATGGGGAGTATATCAGTGTGACTGTACCTGTAAAGGCCGGCTATACATATTCTATTGAACACCTTCTTGATAATGGCGCAATGGAGACTATCATTCCAAGCATGGATGGTGCCACAATGACTTTCAGTACACATTCATTCAGCCCATTTGGCATCGCTGGAAGTAAATCTCTGGTAGGGCCAGATGCTGAAAGCAATACCGGTGCAACGGTTACACCTGCAGCTGATGCTTCATCTTCAGATACTGCATCTTCAGGTACTGCAGATTCTGCAGAAACAGACAGTACAGACACCAATACGGCAGAGACATCTCAGAATCTGACTTCAGATAGCACAGATCAGGAACAGTCTTCTTCTCAGAACAGTGATACGGCGGAGAATGAGGCTGAAGAACAGTCTTCTGCAACAACATCCAAGAAACAGGTAAATACCGGAGATAACACTCAGATCCTTCCGTTTGTGATCTTGTTTGTGGCAGCGGCAGTTGTAGCTGGTGTAGCAGTGTTTTTTAAGAAAAGAAAGAAGTAATGAATAAGAGAAAAAGCTCTCCCATATAATGACTGTGGGAGGGCTTTTTTATGAAGGGAAAAGCAATATTACGATCATTGCTGCTAGCCTATGGAGTGACAGGACTTTTTCTTCTGATACTGGCGTTTCTGCTCTTTCAGTTTGAATTTGGAGGAGGGACGGCGGCGGTGGGGATCATTATTATTTATGTAGTATCCTGCCTGGTCGGAGGTTTTATGGCGGGAAAGATCATACGGAAAGACCGATATATATGGGGGATCGTTACCGGGCTTTCCTATTATGTTCTGCTGCTTCTGGTATCTTTTCTGGCACAGGGGAAATGGGATATGACCTTTGCCCATGCGTTGACTACTTTTTTCATGTGTCTTGGTGGCGGAGCCATTGGTGGGATGCTGTCGTAAAAGCTTACAAAAAAATGCTTTGAAAATCGATGATTTTATGCTATACTAGGCGAAGAATAGAATACATAAAGGAGGATATATCATGGAACATATCAAGACATTAAATACAAAGAACCTTCAGAACACGGTTAAGAAGGGTGGATGTGGCGAATGTCAGACATCCTGTCAGTCTGCTTGCAAGACTTCCTGTACAGTAGGAAACCAGAGCTGCGAGCACAAATAAGAAGCAGCCGTTGAATGAGTGGAAAGCAGCGGGAGATCCGCTGCTTCACTTGTTTTATCTGAAAGTAACAGGTATCCAGCAAAACGCGCCGGAGGGCGCGTTTTGTCGGGTTATAAAAGAATTTTAGAAAGGATTGCGGGAAGATGAGTCTGATTCACCGTTATCAAAGTAATGGATATAATATTGTGCTGGATATCAACAGCGGCTGTATCCACCTAGTAGATGAAGTAACCTATGAGGTGCTGCCGTATCTTGAAGAAGGCATGGAAGCGGCTGCCATTGCTGAGAAGCTTGGCGACCGTTTTAAGAAAGAGGATGTGGAAACCTCTGTAACTGAATGTAAGAAGCTTCAGGAACAGGGAATGCTTTTTACAAAAGATATTTATGAGAATATCATTGATGAATTTACCAAAAACCGCCAGACCGTTGTAAAGGCTCTTTGCCTTCATATTGCTCATGACTGTAATCTGGCATGTAGATATTGTTTTGCAGAAGAAGGAGAGTATCACGGAAGACGTGCGCTGATGTCTTTTGAGGTAGGAAAAAAAGCGTTGGATTTCCTGATCGCTAATTCCGGCTCCAGAAAGAATCTGGAAGTGGATTTCTTTGGCGGCGAGCCTCTTATGAACTGGCAGGTTGTAAAGGATCTTGTGAAATATGGAAGAGAACAGGAGAAACTTCATAACAAAAAATTCCGCTTCACACTGACAACCAACGGCGTTCTTTTAAATGATGAGGTGATGGAATTCTGCAATAAGGAAATGGGAAATGTTGTCTTAAGCGTGGACGGTAGAAAAGAAGTTCATGACTACATGCGCCCGTTCCGTAAGGGTGCAGGAAGCTATGATCTGATCATGCCGAAATTTGAGAAATTTGCGGAATCCAGAAATCAGGACAAGTATTATGTAAGAGGAACCTTTACTCATCATAATCTTGATTTCTCTCAGGATGTTCTGCATCTGGCAGATCTTGGCTTCAAGCAGATTTCTGTTGAGCCGGTCGTGGCAGCAGATACAGAAGAGTATGCGATCCGTGAGGAGGATATCCCACAGATCCTGGAACAGTATGATATTCTTGCAAAAGAAATGATCAAAAGAGAAAAAGAGGGAAAAGGATTCAACTTCTTCCACTTTATGATAGACCTTACCGGTGGTCCGTGTGTATACAAACGACTTTCCGGATGCGGTTCAGGAACCGAGTACCTGGCTGTTACTCCGTGGGGAGATTTTTATCCATGTCACCAGTTTGTGGGTGAGGAACAGTACCTTATGGGTAATGTAGACGAGGGAATCACAAAGCCTGAAATCGTAAAAGACTTTGGAAGATGTAACGTCTATACGAAACCGGACTGTAAAGACTGTTTTGCCAGATTCTACTGCAGCGGCGGCTGTGCGGCAAATGGTTACCATTTCGGCGGGGATATCCGGGGGAATTATAAGATCGGATGCGAACTCCAGAGGAAGCGTGTGGAGTGCGCTATCATGATAAAAGCCGCTTTGGCGGAATAAGAGAGGAAAAAGAAAATGAAGAAAAGTAGAGGAATTGCAGTGCTGCTTCTGACAGCAATTGTCACAGTATTCTTCTGCTATGTGGCTGCGGTAGGCATTGGTCCTACAGGAACAGGTTCGGCTAAGAATATCAACACCGGACTTGATCTTGCCGGCGGTGTCAGCATCACATACCAGGCTAAGGACAGCAATCCGAGCAAGGAAGACATGTCCGATACTGTTTACAAGATGCAGCAGCGTGTTTCTCAGTACAGTACTGAGGCACAGGCATATCAGGAAGGTTCCAACCGTATCACCATTGAGATTCCAGGAGTATCAGATGCAAATGCGATCTTGGAAGAACTTGGAAAGCCAGGTTCTCTGTATTTTATCGATCAGACAGATGCAGACGGAAACCAGAATTTTACAACAGGAAACAGTGAGAGTGGATATGTTCTTGCAAGAAGTATTGAGGATATCCAGAAAGCCGGATCTGTTGTACTGGAAGGTACAGACGTTGCAGACGCTGAGGGAGGTGCTTATCAGGATTCATCCACAAGCTCCCAGAAATATGCAGTCAGTCTGACTCTTACAAAGAATGGAAAAACCAAATTTGCGGAAGCTACCAAGGCAAATGTTGGAAAGCAGATCGCAATCGTATATGACGATCAGGTTTTAAGCGCTCCGAATGTAAATGAGGAGATTTCCGGCGGAAAAGCTCAGATCACCGGAATGGCAAGTACAGAAGAGGCACAGAATCTTGCTTCTTACATAAGAATCGGTTCCTTAAGTCTTGAGCTTACCGAGCTTCGTTCCAGCGTAGTTGCTGCACAGCTTGGTGAAGAAGCCATTGCAACAAGTGTAAAAGCCGGAGCAATCGGTCTTGTGATCGTTATGCTGATCATGATCATCGCATACCGTATCCCAGGTCTGGTTGCATCTGTTGCACTGGTTCTTTATACAACCTTAATGCTGATCACACTGAATGCCTTTGATATCACCCTTACGCTTCCGGGTATTGCAGGTATCATCTTGGGCATTGGTATGGCAGTGGATGCCAATGTTATCATCTACGCCAGAATCCGTGAGGAGATCGCGGCAGGCCTTTCTGTCCATGCAGCGATCAAAAGTGGATTCGGCAAAGCGTTTTCCGCTATTTTTGATGGAAACATCACAACACTGATCGCGGCTTGTGTGCTGATGTGGCTTGGCTCCGGTTCTGTTAAGGGGTTTGCCTACACGCTGGCAATGGGTATCGTGATCTCCA
This sequence comes from Blautia sp. BCRC 81119, assembly GCF_003184505.1. Taxonomy (NCBI): domain Bacteria; kingdom Bacillati; phylum Bacillota; class Clostridia; order Lachnospirales; family Lachnospiraceae; genus Blautia; species Blautia sp. BCRC 81119. The sequence goes on from NZ_QJHD01000003.1 coordinate 158,286, forward strand.
TGTTTACAGCACTGGTTATATCCAGGCTTGTTATTAATGCGGTATACGCAATTGGTGTTCGTGACCCGAAATTTTATGGCATTGCCAAGGAACGTAAGGTTGTGGATTTTGTTGGAAAGAGAAAAATCTTCTTTGCTGTTTCCATTATCCTGATCCTTTGCGGACCTGTAGGAATGCTGGTCCACAGTAATGTGATCGGTGACAAAGCCATGAATTACAGTCTGGAGTTTTCCGGCGGTACTTCTACCAATGTAACCTTCAATAAAGAGATGGATATCAAGGAGATCGATTCCGAGGTAACACCGGTTGTTGAGGCAGTGACAGGTGATAAGAATGTACAGCCGACCAAGGTGCAGGGAACCAATCAGGTAGTGATCAAAACACGTTCTCTGGATCTTAAGGAACGAGAAGCACTGAATAAGGCATTGGAGGAAAATTTTGATGTAGATACAAGTCTGATCACATCGGAGAATATTTCCGCTACTGTCAGCAATGAGATGAGAAGAGACGCTATCGTAGCGGTTATCGTAGCTGCGATCTTCATGCTTCTTTACATCTGGTTCCGTTTCAAGGATATCCGCTTTGCAAGCAGTGCAGTACTTGCACTTCTTCATGATGTCCTGGTCGTACTTGCGTTTTATGTTATTTCCAGAACATCTGTGGGAAATACATTTATTGCGTGTATGCTGACGATCGTAGGTTATTCCATCAATGCTACTATTGTCATCTTCGACCGTATCCGTGAGAATATGAGAGGCAGAAAGAAAGTTGAGGATGAGAAACTGAAAGAGATCGTAAATACCAGTGTTACAGAAACTCTGACACGAAGCATTTACACATCCCTGACAACATTTGTAATGGTTGCAATTCTTTATGTAATGGGTGTTTCCTCAATTAAAGAATTTGCAGCACCGCTGATGGTAGGTATCATCGGTGGAGCATATTCTTCTGTATGCATCACTGGTGCTCTGTGGTACACCATGAAAACATTCAGAAAAAATCGTGTTGCAGCACCGGCAGCTGTAGCAGCTTCCGCAAAGATTTCTTCCGAGAAATCTGAGAAAAAGGTAAAACAGCCATCCGGACAGCAGACAGCTCAGCAGCCGAAGAAGAAAAACCGTAAAAGAGTTGCCGAGCGCCTTGCAGCGCAGGAGGCAGCAACGCAGCAGAATGATGAGGAGAAATCTGAATAAAATTGCTGAATAACAGAAACGTTCCGTACCGGGAAAGAATATTTCCTGGCGGAACGTTTTTTTTGTGTGGCATAAAAAACTTGCAGCTATGCAGGAGTATGAGTTACAATACGGTTATTGTGTTGCTTTGAAGAAAGAAAGCGGCAAAGCATCAAGGAGGAAACAACATGGAACGATGGGTTGTTGCTGCAAAACGGGCGGACTTTGCGGCAATTGGAAAAGAGTTCGGAATTGATCCGGTGATCGCCAGACTGATCCGAAACCGGGATGTACAGGACAGGGATGAAATTCGCAGATATCTTTATGGAAAGGTGGACGAACTGGCTTCTCCGCATTTGATGAAAGATGTGGATAAGGCAGTGGAGATCCTGCGGAATAAAATAAAGGGAAAAAAACGCATCCGTATTATAGGCGATTATGACATTGATGGGGTAGTATCGACCTTCATTCTGATCAAAGGACTGAAGCGTGCAGGAGCTCTGGCAGATACATATATTCCGGACCGTGTGGCAGATGGATATGGAATCCATGAGCACCTGATCGAAAGAGCAGTGAATGATGGGATTGACGTAATTGTTACCTGTGATAATGGAATTGCGGCGTACAATGAAATCACTATGGCTAAAGAGAAGGGAATGACGGTGATAATAACCGATCATCATGAAATTCCCTATAAAGAAACGGAAGATGGAAGAGAACTGATCCTTCCGCCGGCTGATGCCATTGTAAATCCAAAACAGCCGGACTGTAATTATCCGGAGAAAAGATTGTGCGGAGCAGTTGTTGCGTTGAAGCTGGTGACAGCTCTCTATGAGGCATGCGGGATTCCGGAAAAAGAGCTGGAAGATTTTCTGGAATTAGGAGCCATTGCCACGGTGGGAGACGTGATGGATCTTCAGGGTGAAAACCGCATCCTTGTAAAGGAAGGCCTGAAACGACTTTCCCGCACTTCTAACAAAGGTCTCCGTGAACTGATCCGTGCCAATGGCCTGGAGGATGGGCCGATCACTGCCTATCATGTAGGGTTTGTGCTGGGACCATGTATCAATGCCAGTGGAAGACTGGATACCGCTGCACGTTCCCTGAAACTGCTCTGTGCGGAGACGGAAGATGAAGCAGCAAAACTTGCCGGTGATCTGACTGCGTTGAATCAAAGCAGAAAAGCTCTCACAGAAGAGGGAAAGGAAGCAGCGATCCGTATTGTGGAAGAGACAGAAATCGGACAGGACAGGGTTCTTGTGATCTATTTACCGGACTGTCACGAAAGCCTGGCCGGAATTATTGCGGGACGCATCCGGGAAAAGTACAATAAACCGGTCTTTGTCCTGACAAAAGGTGAAACAATGGTGAAAGGTAGCGGACGTTCCATAGAAAGCTATTCCATGTTTGAGGAACTGGTAAAATGCGGAGATCTGATGGAACAGTATGGCGGTCATCCTATGGCGGCAGGATTATCCATTAAAGAAGAAAATGTGGAAGAGTTCCGCAGACGGTTAAACGAAAACTGTACTCTGACAGAAAAAGATCTGGCTCCAAAGATCCTGATCGATGTGCCAATGCCGGTTTCCTATATAAATAAGGAACTTGTGGAAGAGATATCCCTGCTGGAGCCTTTTGGAAAGGGAAATACCAAACCGATTTTTGCACAGAAGGGACTTCGGGTTTTAAGCAGCCGTATTCTTGGCAAAAATAGGAATGTGGCAAAGCTTCAGCTGTCAGACAGTACCGGCTGTGTAGTGGAAGCAGTATATTTTGGAGAAGCAGATGAATTTGTTGATAGAATAAAAAACTGTGGAAGTATTGCGGTCACATATTATCCTGAGATCAACCGTTATCAGGGAAGAGAGACCTTACAGATCGTAATCCGAAATTATATTACAGAATAACAGGAGAAAGTATCTCTAAAATGCAGATCCTGACAGCAAGTAATTGACTGTAAAACAGGAAAGAAGGCTCTGTACTGGGCAATATGCAGTCCAGGGCCTGTCGTAATTCCGCGAGTTCTGTCGGGTTGCACATTGATTCCCTACAGAAAAAGTGCTATACTATCTAACATCTGATTGACAAATTAAACCATTGGAGGTTATTATGAAAAAAATAGAAGAATATGTAAGAAGTATCCCGGACTTTCCAGAGCCAGGGATTATTTTCCGTGACGTTACCAGCGTCCTTCAGGATGCGGATGGATTACAGCTTGCCATTGATTCTATGCAGGATTGTCTGGAGGGTGAGGAGTTCGATGTGATCACAGGTCTTGAATCCAGAGGCTTTATCTTTGGTATGCCGATCGCATATAATCTTCACAAACCCTTTGTTCTGGTCCGCAAAGCAGGAAAACTTCCATGTGAGACCGTTTCCAGAACCTATGATCTGGAGTATGGAAGTGCAACTATCGAGATGCATAAGGATTCCATCAAGCCGGGACAGAAGGTTGTTATTGTGGATGACCTGATCGCTACGGGCGGAAGCGTGGAAGCAGCCATCAAGCTTGTGGAGGAGCTTGGCGGCGAGGTTGTCAAGGTGGTTTTCCTTATGGAGCTTGCAGGTCTGAAGGGACGTGAGCGTCTCAAAGGTTATGATGTGGCATCTGTGATCTGTTACGACGGAAAATGATTTTTTGTCGGTGGAAGGGGATGTGAACTGTTGTAGTCATACGGCAGTATGAAATTGTGCACAGGCAGGTGGGATTTAATGGCAGAGACAAAAAATACGGAAAAACAAAACATTGAGATACAGAAGGAAGAAGAAAAAAGAGAGTCTGTCCGGAAGGCAGATGCGGCGGTGAAATCCATGCATGATTTTACAAGCCCTGAGGTTCTTTATCAGGAGCTGATAAAAAGTGTGAAGAAATATCATCCGTCTACAGATATTTCCATGATTGAAAAGGCCTATAAAGTGGCCAGTGAGGCACATAAGGATCAGAAACGTAAATCCGGTGAACCTTATATCATTCATCCTCTCTGTGTTGCGATCATCCTTGCGGATCTTGAGCTGGATAAGGAAACCATAGTGGCAGGCCTTCTTCATGATGCGGTAGAGGATACCTGGATGACGTATGAAGAAGTAGAAAAGGAATTTGGTTCTGAGGTAGCACTTCTGGTAGATGGTGTTACCAAGCTGGGACAGCTGTCCTATTCCAAGGACAAGGTAGAGGTTCAGGCTGAGAATTTAAGAAAGATGTTCCTTGCAATGGCTAAGGATATCCGCGTTATCCTGATCAAGCTTGCGGACCGTCTTCATAATATGCGTACCCTGCAATATATGAGACCAGAGAAACAGCAGGAGAAAGCAAGAGAAACCATGGATATCTATGCTCCCATCGCGATGCGGCTTGGTATTTCCAAGATCAAGGTGGAACTGGATGATCTTTCTCTTAAGTATCTGAAGCCGGATGTTTACTATGATCTGGTAGAAAAGGTTGCTCTTCGCAAAAGTGCCCGTGAGGAATTTGTTAATTCTATCGTGAAACAGGTAAAGCAGCATATGGAGGATGCCAATATCAGGGCGCAGGTGGATGGCCGTGTGAAGCATTTCTTCAGCATCTATAAGAAGATGGTCAATCAGGATAAAACCATTGATCAGATTTATGATCTGTTTGCCGTACGTATCATTGTAGATACTGTGAAGGACTGTTATGCAGCTCTTGGTGTTATCCATGAGATGTATAAGCCGATCCCCGGTAGATTTAAAGATTATATCGCAATGCCGAAGGCCAATATGTATCAGTCTCTGCATACAACACTGATCGGCCCTAACGGACAGCCTTTCGAAATCCAGATCCGTACATTTGAAATGCATAAAACCGCAGAATACGGTATTGCGGCTCATTGGAAATATAAGGAAACTTCCGATGGTAAGAAACCTGGAAAGAGTGAGGAAGAGAAGCTGAACTGGCTGCGCCAGATCCTGGAGTGGCAGCGTGACATGTCCGATAACCGGGAGTTCATGAGCCTTCTGAAAAATGATTTGGATCTTTTTGCAGACAGTGTTTACTGTTTCACTCCCCAGGGAGATGTAAAAACACTCCCAAATGGTTCTACACCTATTGATTTTGCATACAGCGTGCACAGTGCAGTAGGAAACAAGATGGTAGGTGCCAGGGTCAATGGCAAACTTGTTCCTATTGAATATAAGATCAAAAACGGTGATCGTATTGAGATCATAACATCCCAGAATTCTCAGGGCCCCAGCCGTGACTGGCTGAAGATCGTAAAGAGCACACAGGCTAAGAATAAGATCAACCAGTGGTTTAAGAAAGAACTGAAGGAAGATAATATCCTGAAGGGTAAGGACATGCTGAATCAGTATGCCAAGACCAAGGGCTTTAAACCAGGCATATATACCAAGCCACAGTATATGGAATCGGTAATGCATAAATATGGTTTCCGAGACTGGGATTCTGTATTGGCAGCGATCGGACATGGCGGCCTGAAAGAAGGTCAGGTGTTTAACAAGCTGGTAGAAGCCTATGAGAGGGAGCATAAGAAGAATCTTACAGATGAACAGGTCCTGGAGGCAGCTTCCGAATCACAGGAGAAGCTTCACATTGCCAAGAGTAAGAGTGGCATTGTAGTAAAAGGCATTCATGATGTGGCAGTTCGTTTTTCCAAATGCTGTAGTCCGATCCCGGGAGATGAGATCGTAGGCTTTGTAACAAGAGGAAGAGGGATCACCATTCATCGTACAGACTGTGTGAATGTGTTCAACATGCCTGAGATTGACCGGAAACGTCTCATTGAAGCAGAGTGGCAGATGCCGGACAGAGCGGATTCCGAGAAATACGAAGCGGAGATCCAGGTTTATGCAAATAACCGTACCGGACTTCTGGTGGATATTTCCAAGATCTTTACAGAGAGGAAGATCGATCTTCGTTCCATTAACAGCCGTACCAACAAGCAGGAACGCGCCACGATTTCCATGTCCTTTAATGTATGCAGCAAACAGGAACTGAATTCCCTGATCGAAAAGATCCGTCAGGTTGAAAGTGTTCTTGATGTAGAGCGAACAACGGGCTGACCCGATAAACGGAGGAATTTTTATGAGTAAACTTGAAATGCAGCAGTGTGTGCTGGGTCAGGTGTTTACCAACTGCTATTTTCTGAAAAATAAAGAGACCGGAGAACTGCTGATCGTAGACCCGGGAGACTATGCAGAAAAAGTTTTTCAGAAAGTATCTCTTATTCAGGGAAAACCGGTGGGGATCCTTCTGACACATGGTCATTTTGATCACATCATGGCTGTAAAGGAAGTGAAGGAAAAATATCAGATCCCGGTTTATGCATGCAGGCAGGAAGAAGTGATGCTGGCAGAGCCCACGATAAATATGACTGCTGTTTATGGAAGTGCCTGTTCAATTAAGCCGGAGGTTCTTCTGGATGACGGGCAGATTTTCGAAGCGGCAGGATTTTCCATCCAGATGTTCCACACACCGGGACATACCAAAGGAAGCTGCTGCTATTATATCAAAGACGAAGGTGTGCTTTTCAGCGGAGATACATTGTTTTGCGGCTCTGTGGGAAGAACCGATTTTCCTGGCGGAAGTTCTGCTGAGATCGTAAGAAGCCTTCACAAGCTTGTGGATACTTTGCCAGAGGATACAGAAGTATTTCCGGGGCATGACGCATCCACAACCATTGGTTATGAAAAGAGGTATAATCCATTTGTATAAGATTGGCATTTTGTTTCAGAACAGAGATTTTGAGCATGATGTGTATGAACTGATCAAAGCGTTTTATCCCGGAAATGAGATCGTTTCTCTTTATGAAGAGGATGATGCGGATTATGATATCCGTTTCCGGGTCTCACGTGATGAAGAAGGTTATACCATCAGTTACAACAACGGAATAGAGAAAGAAACAGCTCATGGGGCTGTGATAGAAGGGCAATCCAGTGGAGAAGCTTCGGATGCCCTTATTTCTTGCAATGATGCCCATGATATCCGCAGAAAAAATAAAGACGCGATCAAATACGCTCTGTATCAGATGCTTTCCAAAGCTACAGGAAAGACACTTCCCTGGGGAAATCTTACAGGCATCCGTCCTGTGAAAATGGCTATGGGAATGCTGGAGTCCGGAATGAAGAATACAGAGATCGCCAGATATATGAGAGAACAGTATCTGGTAAGCCCGGAGAAAACAGCGCTTGCAGTTACCATTGCCAACCGTGAGCGGGATATCCTGAAAAACATTGATTATGAAAACGGTTACAGCCTTTATGTTGGCATTCCTTTCTGTCCGAGTATCTGTCTGTACTGTTCATTCAGTTCCTATCCGCTGGAGAGATGGCGTAAATATGTGGAGGCGTATCTGGATGCGCTGGTAAAGGAAATCCGGGCTGTTTCCGGGATGATGAAAAACCGGAAGCTGGATACGGTCTATATCGGTGGGGGAACACCTACCACACTGGAGCCGGATCAGCTTCGGAGACTTCTTGGCGCGATCACGGAATATTTTCCCTGTGAGGAGCTGGAAGAATTTACGGTTGAGGCAGGAAGACCGGACAGTATAACCTTGGAAAAGCTTCAGGCGATCCGGGAGTTTCCGGTTACCAGGATTTCTGTAAATCCACAGACCATGAATCAGGAAACCCTGGATATCATTGGCAGACGTCATACAGTAGAACAGACAAAGAATGCGTTTCATCTGGCAAGAAAAGCCGGATTCGACAATATCAATATGGATCTGATCGTGGGTCTTCCCGGCGAAGATATCACAAAAGTGCAGCATACACTGGACGAGGTAAAAGCTCTCGGGCCGGACAGCCTGACCGTACATTCTCTTGCTGTGAAGCGTGCGGCAAGACTGAATATTTTCCGTGCTAAATACCAGGAGATGACCTTTGAAAACAATCAGGAGATCATGGATCTGACTATGAAAACGGCCTACGAGATGGGAATGGGTCCTTATTATCTGTACAGACAGAAGAATATGAAGGGGAATTTTGAGAACGTCGGGTATTCAGAGGTTGACAAAGCAGGGATTTACAATATACTGATTATGGAGGAAAAGCAGCCGATCATCGCACTGGGTGCAGGTGGTTCTTCCAAGCTTGTGTTTGATCACGGACAGCGCATTGAGCGTGTGGAGAATGTGAAGGATGTTGTCAATTATATCACACGTATCGATGAAATGATCGAGAGGAAACGCGAGGGCATTGCAAAATGGCTGTAGACGGAAAGGAGAGACGGATCCTTGAAAAGCGTACAGAAGATAAGTGAAACTACGCAGGACCGGATCCTGGAAATGGATCTTTCCGCAGAGCTGAAGCATGGGGTTGTTGTCAGTAACCTTGCCTATGATGTGGCAAAGGAGCTTGGTCTTGGTGAGAAAGAATGTTATCAGCTGGCTATTGCCGGAATGCTCCATGATATAGGCAAGCTGAAACTGGAAGGATACATTAATGGCCAAGAGCAGAATCCGATGGTCATTGAAGAACTGAAATATGTTCGCATGCACTCCACATTAGGTTATGAGATCCTGAAAGACCAGGGATATTCCGATTATGTTCTGGAAAGTATTCTTTATCATCATGAGAATTTTGACGGCAGCGGTTATCCCAGCAACAGAAGCGGAAAGGATATCCCTATGGGTGCAAGGATCCTGAGAGTATGTGATGTATATGCGGCTTTGAGTATGGACAGACCATATCGGAAGGCTCTGGAAAATGATGAAGTTTTAAGACTGATGATCGATGAGATTAAAAACTTTGACATGCAGGTGTTTCTTGCATTTCAGAGGGTGATTCATAAAGGAGGAAACTATGGCATTAAAAAAGAAACCGGTTACAGGAATGAAGGACATTTTACCGAAGGAAATGGCAATCCGTAACTATGTGATGAATATGATCAGAGAGACGTACGGAACCTTTGGTTTTTCCGCAATTGAGACTCCCTGTGTAGAACATATTGAGAATCTCTGCAGCAAGCAGGGCGGTGAAAATGAAAAGCTGATCTTCAAGATCATGAAGAGAGGCGAGAAACTGAAACTGGATACTGCAAAAACAGAGAATGATCTGACAGATTCCGGACTTCGCTATGACCTGACCGTACCGCTTTCCAGATATTATTCCAATAATGCAAACGAGCTTCCGGCTCCGTTTAAGGCACTTCAGATGGGAAATGTATGGAGAGCTGACCGTCCGCAGAGAGGTCGTTTCCGTCAGTTTATGCAGTGTGATATCGATATCCTGGGTGAGCCGACCTATCTTGCTGAGATCGAGCTTGTACTTGCAACTACAACACTTCTTGGAAAACTGGATTTCCATAACTTTACGATCCGTATCAATGACAGAAGGATCCTGAAGGCAATGGCTCAGTACAGTGGATTCCCGGCAGAGAGCTTTGATACTGTCTTTATTATTCTTGACAAGATGGATAAGATCGGCATCGAGGGAGTTGCAGAGGAGCTTGAGAAAGAGGGCTTTGCGAAAGAGAGCATTGACACTTATCTTGGACTTTTCCGTGAGATCACCAACGATGTTGAGGGTGTCCGTTATATTAAAGAAAAACTTTCTGATGTTCTGGAAGCAGGTATTGCAGAGGATCTTGAAACGATCATCAATACTGTAGAATCTGTAAAAACAGCAGACTTCAAAATGTCCTTTGACCCTACACTGGTACGTGGAATGTCCTATTACACAGGTCCGATCTTTGAGATTTCCATGGATGAGTTCGGCGGAAGCGTCGGTGGAGGCGGACGTTACGATGAGATGATCGGTAAATTTACAGGAAATAATATCTGTGCTTGTGGTTTCTCCATTGGATTTGAGAGAATTGTTATGCTGCTTCTTGAGAGAGGCTATGAGATTCCAACCAAGAATGGCAAGAAAGCATATCTGATCGAGAAGAACATGCCGGCAGACAAGCTTCTGAATATCCTGAAACAGGCAACTGAGGAAAGAAGTGCAGGTACACAGATCAATATCTCTATCATGAAAAAGAACAAAAAATTCCAGAAAGACCAGCTGGCAGCAGATGGTTATACAGAGTATGTAGAATTTTTCAACAGAGACTGAAACTGCCCGTCTGAAAACGGAGATAGCAGAGTAAATTAAAATGACTATGAAAAAAATAGTCAGAGGAGGATAAAGAGATGGCTGAAAGCATGCAGGGACTGCACAGAACTTGCCGATGTGCAGAAGTGACCACAGAGATGGTCGGAAAAGAAGTAACATTAATGGGATGGGTGGCAAAAGCCAGAAATAAAGGAGGTCTTGTATTTGTGGATCTTCGTGACCGTTCCGGGATCATGCAGCTGATTTTTGAGAATGGCAGCATTGACGAGGAAGGCTTTACAAAAGCAGGTAAACTGCGTAGTGAGTTTGTTATTGCTGTAACCGGTACCGTAGAGAAACGTGGAGGAGCAGTAAACGAGAATCTTGCAACTGGCGAGATCGAGCTTCGTGTAAAATCCCTCCGTGTTCTTGCTGAGGCAGATGTTCCTCCATTCCCGATCGAGGAGAATAGCAAGACAAAAGATGAGATCCGACTTAAATATCGTTATCTTGATTTAAGAAGACCAGATCTTCAGAGAAATATCATGATGAAGAGCAAGGTTGCCCAGCTTACAAGACAGTTCTTTACAGAAGAGGGATTCCTTGAGATTGAGACACCGATGCTTGGAAAGAGTACTCCTGAGGGAGCCAGAGACTATCTGGTACCATCACGTGTTCATCCGGGAAGCTTCTATGGCCTTCCACAGTCTCCGCAGCTGTACAAACAGCTTCTGATGTGCTCCGGATTTGATCGTTATATCCAGATAGCAAGATGCTTCCGTGATGAGGATCTTCGTGCTGACCGTCAGCCGGAGTTCACACAGATCGATATGGAGCTTTCCTTTGTTGATGTAGACGATGTTATCGATGTTAACGAGAGATATCTTGCATTCCTGTTCAAAGAAGTTCTGGATATCGATGTAAAACTCCCAATCCAGAGAATTACCTGGCAGGAAGCTATGGATCGTTTTGGTTCCGACAAGCCGGATATGCGTTTCGGTATGGAACTTCATGATGTCAGTGATATCGTAAAAGACTGCGGATTTGGTGTGTTCACAGGTGCGCTTGAGAACGGCGGAAGTGTTCGTGGTATCAATGCAGAAGGTCAGGGCGCAATGCCGAGAAAGAAGATCGATAAGCTTGTTGAGTTCGTAAAAGGTTATGGTGCAAAAGGTCTTGCATACATTTCCATTGCAGAGGACGGAACCAGAAAATCTTCTTTCGCCAAGTTTATGACAGATGAAGAGATGGATACTCTTGTAAAAGCTATGGACGGCAAGCCGGGAGATCTTCTTCTTTTTGCAGCAGATAAGACAAAATTGGTATACGATGTACTGGGAGCACTCCGTCTTGAGCTTGCAAAACAGATGGATCTTTTAGATAAAAATGAGTATCGTTTCGTATGGGTAACAGAGTTCCCGCTTCTTGAGTGGAGCGAGGAGGAGAACCGTTTTACAGCAATGCACCATCCGTTCACCATGCTTATGGAGGAGGATCTTCCGCTTCTTGACACAGATCCGGGAAAGGTTCGTGCAAAAGCATACGACATCGTTCTTAACGGAAATGAGATTGGCGGTGGCAGCGTGCGTATCCATCAGGATGATATTCAGGAAAGAATGTTTGAGGCACTTGGCTTCACAAAAGAAGCTGCACATGAGCAGTTCGGATTCCTTCTGGATGCCTTCAAATATGGAGTTCCGCCACACGCAGGACTTGCATATGGCCTTGACAGACTTGTTATGCTTATGGCAAAGGCAGATACGATCCGTGATGTTATTGCATTCCCGAAGGTTAAGGATGCCTCCTGTCTGATGACTCAGTCTCCTAGCCAGGTAAGTGAGGCACAGCTTCATGAGCTGGGACTTGACCTTGAGCCGCAGAAAGAAGAGGAAGAATAAAAAATCATGCAGCCGACAATCTATACATTTCTGATCGTTTGCCCACTTGTATTTCTTGCCGGATTTGTAGATGCTGTAGCAGGCGGGGGAGGACTGATCTCCCTGCCTGCTTATCTTTTGGCCGGAGTTCCTGTACATAATGCTGTTGCCACCAACAAGCTGTCATCAGCAACAGGAACATTGATCTCAACTGTCCGTCTGTGCAAAAATAAATTTGTGGACTGGATCCTGGTGCTTCCATGTATTCCAATGGCACTCCTGGGATCTTCCATAGGAGCTCACCTTGCTCTTATAGCCAGTGATAAGCTCCTGCGTTATATGCTGATCCCTGTTCTTCCGGTGGTTGCTTTTTATGTGCTGCGCAAGAAAAATATGGATGAGAAGGGTGGCGAGATCGCCAGAAAAAAACAGATCCTGCTCTGTGCCGTATGCTCTCTTGCTGTAGGATGCTACGATGGATTTTATGGACCAGGAACAGGAACTTTTCTCCTGCTTTTGTTTACAGGATTGGGAAAAATGAGTGTGGCAAAAGCATCCGGTACCATGAAGGTTACCAACCTCTCTTCTAATGTAGCGGCTCTTGTTGTATTTCTGCTCAGCGGAAAGATTGTGATCATGCTTGGAATTGCAGCGTCAGTGTTCTCGATCGCAGGACATTATACCGGTGCAGGTATGGTTATGAAAAACGGAAGCCGGATCATACGGCCTATTATTCTTATAGTCCTTGCATTGCTTTTTATAAAGATCATATCCGGAATATAAAAAAGAAGAATATAAAAAACCCGTGAAGATCACGCTTTCCTGTCAGAGAAAGCAGATATTCACGGGTTTTCTAGCTTTTATTCTTTATTCGTTATCTTCGGTAGAATCTTCAGGAACCGGTGAAGCGGTAAGAGTTCCGAAGATGGCATTGCCCAGTTCGGTACCTGCATTTTCAAGCTTCCAGGATGCACCATCGTTTGTGAGATGGAAGGTAGCAGTGGCAGTTATGGTTGCCTGATTATTCCTGATACTGTCCAGAAGCAGTTCATGTGATTTGTTGTAACGCTTCTGGGAACCGTCGATCACTGCATCAGCAGAAGCCAGATAAGTATTCAATTCTTTTTCGTACTGTGTAAGAATGGAATTACTGTCAAATGTGGTAAGCTCTGCGTCCACTTCAGCAAGATATCCGGAAACAGAGGTGCTTGATATTTTGTAGTTAAAACAGGAGTGAAACTGTTCCATAAGGGCAGAGGCAATGGCGTTTTTTGCCGAATCTGAAGTGTTCAGAATGGAATCCAGCCCCAAATAATTAGCCATCTGCTTTACATCCATTTCCTGAAGCGTTTTCAGATAGACGGTAAGCGTTTCGGCAGGCGGCACAAGATCAGGATCGGACAGATAGGTGATAAGGCCACCGACCAGATCATTTTCGAGAGAGGAACTGTGCGTAATCTCCCAGTCAGGTTCTGAAGAAGATCCAAGATTGTTTAGTTGGATGGAAGTATTGCGTTCTACAGAACTGTACGTGTTATTCTTGAGAAGCTTGTACAGGAGCAGATAACGCTGCTCCAGGGAATTTCCGTTATCATTTTCTTTACCGGAGGCGGTTTCCAGTATTTCTTCCTGAAGGCTTGCAGAAACAAAATCACTGGCAAGAGCCTCAGCATCCAGAGTAGTAAGCTTAAGCTGCGCAGAAGCATTTTTTTCGTCGCTATCAACGGATATACCTAGGATTTTGTAATCGAAATTCTGAAAGAAGAGAGAAAATACTTCTTTTATGTCAGCAGAAAGCTTTGTGCTGTCATCAGAATCCGGAAACAGTTCCTGATAGGATATGTACTGCATGGTTGTTTCAGAGTCCAGATTTTTAAGAAGATCCAGATCTTTTTTGATCGCCTTCTCCGCATGAGCTTTGGCCGACTGGGAGCAGCTACATAAAAAAACTGAGAGAAGAATGATCATCAAGAAAGCCAGCAGATGTTTCACTGTCTTCATATTGTTCTTTCCTTTCAAAAAAGTTATATTACAACATTTTAGCAGATAAAGTACCGAAAGTCAAAATATCGCAAAAATGGAGAAAAAGGAGACTTTTTTATGAAAAATCTGTGAAATCTGCATCGTTTTCTTCAGGGACTTTTCTTTTTAGAGTGAATCTGCTATGATGTTTGAAGCAACAGATAGTTTTAGTACGATGCTGAGAAAAGGGGACAGATATGAAAAAACGTATTTTGATCGCACTTGGAGTCCTTGTACTTGCAGCCGGTATCGGAGCCGGTGGATGGTATTATTATACACATCATGCAGGGTCCGCAGGAGGCAGCGATATTGTATATGTAACAAAGATAAGCAAGCTTTCGGAAATGGATTCCGGAGTGGAAAACCGATATGCAGGTGTTGTGGAACCGCAGGAAACGGTTCAGGTAAAGATCGAAAGCGGCCGAAAGGTAAAAGAAGTTCAGGTAAAGACCGGTCAGGAAGTCAAGAAAGGGCAGCTTCTTTTTCAGTATGATCTTGGAAGTATCCAGCAAAGTCTTCAGGAAGCACAGCTGGCCTTGGACCGCCTGAAAAACGAACAGTTAAGTATATCTGATCAGATTACTACACTGGAAGCTGAGAAAAAGAAAGCTACAGCAGATAATCAGCTTTCCTATACAATAGAGATCGAAACACAGAAAATGAATCTTAAGAAGAATGAATATGATCAGAAAAGCAAACAGGCAGAGATCGATAAGCTTTCCCAGGCAACGCAGAATACCGAGGTGCGTAGTGAGATCGATGGAGTGATCCAGAAGATCGATACCTCCAAGATGGGCGGTGATGATTCTGAGGGCGTGGAGGATACGCTGACAGAAGGCACGACGGATTCCACAGATTCCAGTTCCGGAAACAGCTCCGGCAATGCATTTATCACGCTCCTGAGTACAGGTGCTTATCGTGTAAAGGGAACGGTAAACGAAATAAACCGTGATTCGATCATAGAGGGAACTCCTGTGATCATTCGTTCCAGGGTGGATTCTTCAAAAACCTGGAAGGGCACCATGGGCTCTGTTGACCTGGATAATTCTACCAGCAACAGCAGTTCGGATATGGCAATGTTCGGAATGTCCAGTGCCAGTGATGATCAGACATCATCCAGTACCTATCCGTTTTATGTGAATCTGGATTCATCTGAGGGTCTGATGCTGGGGCAGCATGTGTATATTGAACCGGACGAAGGACAGGATGAGAAGAAGTCCGGTATCTGGCTGAACGATTATTTTATCGTGGATGCGGATACAGACAGCCCATATGTCTGGATCGCAAACGGTCAGAACAAGCTGGAGAAGAGAGATGTCATATTAGGACAGTATGATGAAGATCTTGGGGAATATGAGATCGCAGACGGACTTTCTGAAAAAGATAAGATCGCATTTCCGACAGATGAGCTGAAAGAAGGTATGTCTGTCACAGAAGGTACTGCAGATCAGACTACAGCGGCGATGTGGGATGATTCCGAGGATGATGAAAGTATTGATGATTCTGCGTACACGGAAAGTGATGGCTCAGAGCCTGAAATGATCGAAGATGGAGCTGTAGACAGTGATATGATGGATGCGACAGACGATATTTCTTCGGGAGATGACCTTGTTCCGATGGAAGGAGCGCCGACAGAATGATTTTGGATTTAAAAGGAATATATAAGGATTATCAACAGGGGAAAATGACGGTACCTGTATTGAAAGATGTAGATTTTTCCATGGAGGAGGGAGAATATGTGGCGATCATGGGACCTTCTGGTTCCGGAAAGACTACACTGATGAATATTATCGGATGCCTGGACAAACCTACCAAGGGAACTTTTCTCCTGAATGGAGAAGATATTGCCAAATGTACAGAGAATGAGATGTCAGATATCCGTCTGAAAACGATCGGATTTGTATTTCAGAGCTTTCATCTCCTTCCAAGGCAGAGTGCGCTGACAAATGTGGAACTGCCGCTGAATTATGCAAGGGTTCCCAAAAAGGAGCGCCGGGAACGTGCACGAAAAGCTCTGGAGCGTGTAGGCCTTGCCGACAGGGTGGATTTTAAGCCCAACCAGCTTTCCGGAGGACAGATGCAGAGAGTGGCTATTGCAAGAGCGATCGTAAACAATCCCAAGCTTTTGCTTGCAGATGAGCCTACCGGGGCACTGGATACGAAATCGGGAGCACAGGTTATGGAACTGTTTCAGAAGCTGAACGATGAGGGAGTTTCTGTGCTGATGATCACACATGACCCGGAGATCGCGGCACATGCCAAACGGGTTGTTATGATCCGTGACGGTGAGCTGCAGGAAAAGAGGTGATAGAATGAAAGTGGTGAAGAGAGTGATCGTTGGTGTACTGGTTGCGGCATTGGCAGCCGGAGGAATCTACACAGGGCTTATGCATGTGAAAGAATCCAAGGTAACAGAGGTGCCGGTAACCAGCGTCAGCAATCTTCAGACGGACTGGTATTCAGAGACAACACTGGATGGAACCATCACCACGAATGTTTCTCAGAATGTAAATATGGATAAAGATATGATCATCGAGAAAATATATGTATCCCAGGGTGATGATGTAAAAAAAGGCGATAATCTGATCTCCTTTGATATGACACTTGTAGAGATGGAACTGAATATTGCAAAGCTGAAACAGCAGAAGCAGGAGCAGGATCTGACCAAAGCACAGAACCGTCTGACAAGTCTTCAGAATGGAGGTCCCATCGAAGACAGTACAGACAGTACTGATGATACGGACCTGAATCTTACAGGTGGTGATACAGGAGGTGACGGAGAAATGACAAATACCGATACACCTTCCGGAAGTGACGGAGACGAGGATATGCAGTCAACTACCGGTTCCGCGGCTACTACAGATGGTAGCTATCTTGCAGCGGCTTCCTCCAGGCCATTACTTCTCAGTGCCTTTACAGATACAGAAGGAGATCTTGAAGATTCTGCAGAGGAAGTTACCGAAGAAATGCCGTCCGGAGAAACGACGGACAGTGAAACAGAGCAGATGACCGGAGATGACACAGCGGATATGGAAGAGGATACAACTGCATCCGATGAGGATCTGATCATGGATCCGACCTACCAGGATCCTACTGCCAATGATATTACAGACGGAGAGACTACGGACTGGGGTTCCGGAGAAGATGACACCCCAACGGTATCTCCGACACCGACTCCCACACTGGGACCCAATGAGCTTCCTGATCCCAATATAACAGAACCGGAAATTCCGGGGATCACAGATGGTGAACCGGAATTTTATCAGAAGCTGGATTATACTTCTCAGCCGTTTACAGGAACCGGTACGGAAGAAGATCCCTATGTTTTTCTTGTAAGCAGTGCCAAAGGCAAAGTTACGGTGATGGGATCCTTCTTTAACAGAATGGCGGGATACAGTGAGGATGGAACCAAAGTGGTCCAGAAAGGCGGCAGCTGGTTCCAGCTGGAGTTTCATGAGAATGATACCATTGCTGATTTTCAGGACAGAACACTTTCCTGTACAGGATATTATCTGATCGATGGAAGTCTTCTTGAAAATCCGGTATATATGTATGCGGAAACAGAATTTACACTGGACGAGGCTTCCAAATATGACAAAAATGATGATGAGATACCGGATGACAGCGGTGATGGAGATGACGGTACTGATGGCACAACCATGTCAAGAGAGGATGCGATCAAGATCCAGAAAAACAAGATCGCAAGTTTGAAACTGGATATTGAGGAAAATAATCTGAAAATCACTAAGCTGGAGAACAAAATAAAAAACAAGCTGATAACAAGCAAACTGGATGGAACGGTTGCTTACATCGGAGATGAAGTCACAGGTTCTTATAATGGAGATGCTTTTCTGAAAGTAAAAAGTAAGGATGGTTTTTATGTTACCGGAACGGTCAGCGAACTGATGCTGGATCAGATGAAGGAGGGAACACTTCTTCAGTGTACCAGTTATAATTCCGGCAGCTTTGAGGCGAAGGTACTGAATGTATCCGATTACCCGGTGGATTCTTCAAATGCTTATTATGGTGGAGATTCTAATCCCAATGTATCGTATTACACCTTTAATGCAGAGATCACAGATCGTTCATTGCAGTTTACCGACCAGGATTATGTGACGGTATCTCTGAAGTCAAATAAACTTGCCGAAGGCAGTATGGTTGTGATGAAGGCATTTATCCGTACGGAAAATGGAACCAGCTATGTATACAAAGACGTGAAGGGAACACTGAAAAAGCAGCAGATCACAGTGGGAAGCATTGTAAACAGCGGATATTATGCAGTTGTAACTTCAGGTCTGAAATCCGATGATCTTCTTGCTTTCCCATATGGTGATGCCGTGAAGGAGGGAGCCAAGACAAAAGAAGTGACTTTGGATGATATGTACAATGAATAAATAACAGGAAGGAGAAATTTCATGTTTGAAAATATACGCCTGGCTTTTCAGGGAATATGGTCACATAAGATGAGATCCTTTCTGACCATGCTGGGTATTATTATTGGTATTGCATCTATTATTGCAATTGTATCTACGATCAAAGGTACCAGTGAGCAGATCAAGGAAGATCTGATCGGGTCCGGAAACAATACCGTACAGGTTATGCTCTATGACGGAGACAGTACATACGATATGGATTATGGTTCTTACGGAAGCTCGGCCACACCGCCGGTTATTTCTGATTCCCAGAAAACGGCGATCGGAGATTTGGATCATGTGATCAGTTCTACATTTTATTACAGTAGCCAGTCTGCCAGTGTTTATTATAAAAACACAAGCTTTCAGGGCGGAACCGTGTACGGGATCGACAGCAATTATCTGAAAACGATGGGATACCTGGTCCAGTCCGGGCGGGGATTTGTACAAAAAGATTATGACAGCTACCGAAAGGTTGCTCTTGTGGATTCCAATGCTGCACAGAATATTTTCGGAAGTGAGAGCCCTGTAGGGAAAACCATTGAGGTGGGATCAGAACCGTATATCATTGTAGGTGTGATCACTCAGAGTGAGGACAGCATGCCGAAGATCAATACGATTTCTGAATACGAGGAATATTCGCAGACGATCATGGGAAGCGTGATGATCCCGGATACTACCTGGCCTGTTGCATTTAAATTTGATCAGCCGCAAAATGTGACAGTCCGTGCAGACAGCACAGATAATATGAGTTCTGTAGGAAAAGCAGCAGAGGATATTCTGAATACAGGGATCCAGAATGAAAAAAACAAATCGAACTTTAAATATAAAGCGGAAGACATTATGGAGAAGGTTAAGAATCTCCAGAAGCTCAGCGAAAGTACCAATCAGCAGCTGATCTGGATCGCAAGTATCTCCCTGCTTGTTGGTGGTATCGGTGTTATGAATATCATGCTTGTATCTGTCACAGAACGTACCAGCGAGATCGGACTGAAAAAAGCTATCGGAGCAAGAAAAAAAGTGATCCTGGGACAGTTTCTGACGGAAGCTTCGGTGCTGACCAGTATCGGAGGAATCATTGGTGTGGTCCTTGGAATCATCCTGTCAAAAATGGTGTCTCAGGTGTCAGGAGCACCAACAGCCATCAGCGTTCCGGCTATCATCGGCTCTGTGGTATTTTCCATGCTGATCGGTCTGATCTTCGGACTTCTCCCATCTGTAAAGGCAGCTAATCTTAATCCGATCGATGCCCTTCGCAGTGAATAAAAAGATATACATACATATAGCATCTGCAATTGCCGGAAGGATTCCGGCGGCAGATGCTTATTTTTATATCTGAAAGTATTGTTCAGGTTTTATGAAGCTCTGCGGTCTTTATTTTGTCACTTTTGCTGTATATATGACAAAAAAAGAAAGTATAAATAGAGTTTTTACAGGTTTTTTAGAGATCATAAAAAAATCGTGGCAGAATCTTTGGATAGTATGATATAATACATCATAAGTGGGCAAATATAAAAACAGAAGGAGATAATTTCATGAAGGTTTTGGAAGGTAAATCTGTATTTTCCGGTATTGCGATCGGTAAGATCTCGATCCTCCAGAAAGTTGACGCCAGTGTTAAACGTGTTCACGTGGAGGATCCGGAAGAAGAGGTAAAGCGTGTGGAGGCAGCCAGAGAGCAGGCTGTGGCACAGCTTCAGAAGCTTTATGACAAGGCTCTTCAGGAAGTTGGAGAGTCCGGAGCGGCAATCTTTGAGGTTCATCAGATGATGCTGGATGATGATGACTATCTGGATTCCATCCACAACATTATCCGTACAGAGTCTGTAAATGCAGAATATGCGGTTGCAACAACTGGTGATAACTTCTCATCAATGTTCGCACAGATGGACGACGATTATATGAAAGCGAGAGCAGCTGATGTAAAGGATATCTCAGACCGTCTGGTACGTGTGCTTTCCGGCCATGGAGATGGAGAGCTTGAAGCATCCGAGCCGGTGATCGTAGTTGCAGAGGATCTTGCACCAAGTGAGACTGTACAGATGGATAAGAGCAAGGTTCTTGCTTTTGTCACAAGAAAAGGTTCTTCTAACTCACATACTGCGATTCTTGCGAGAACCATGAATATTCCGGCGCTGATCAATATTGAATACGATGAGTCCATGGACGGTAAGATGGCAGTCGTAGACGGAAAGAGCGGAAATCTGATCGTTGAGCCGGATGCAGAGACCCTTAAAAAATATGAGGATATGCGTGCCGATGAACTTGCACAGCGTGCAATGCTCAAAGAGCTGAAAGGTAAAGAAACTGTTACCAAGAGCGGTCGTAAGCTCCACCTTTATGCCAACATCGGAAGTACAGGTGATGTTGCGAATGTACTTGCCAATGATGCGGAAGGCATCGGACTTTTCCGAAGTGAGTTCGTATACCTGGAAAAAGAAGACTATCCTACAGAGGAAGAGCAGTTCCAGGTTTACAAGACCGTAGCTCAGAATATGGCCGGCAAAAAAGTTATCATTCGTACTCTGGATATCGGAGCGGACAAGCAGATCGATTATTTTAATATGGCGCATGAGGAGAACCCTGCAATGGGATATCGTGCGATCCGTATCTGTCTGGACCGTCCGGAAGTATTTAAGACACAGTTGAGAGCGCTTTTCCGTGCAAGCATGTTCGGAAATATTTCCATCATGTATCCGATGATCATCTCTGTAACAGAGGTGAAGCAGATCAAGGCTATTGTAGCAGAAGTAAAAGCAGAGCTTAAGGAACAGGGGATCCCGTTCCGTGATGACGTGGAGCAGGGTATCATGATCGAGACTCCGGCAGCTGTTATGATCAGTGATCTTCTTGCAAAAGAGGTTGATTTCTTCAGTATCGGAACCAATGATCTGACCCAGTATACACTGGCTATTGACCGTCAGAATGCAAAGCTTGACAACATTTATGATTCCCATCATGAGGCAGTTCTCCGTATGATCCAGATGGTTGTGGATAATGCACACAAAGAAGGTATCTGGGCCGGAATCTGTGGTGAGCTTGGTGCGGACACTACACTTACTGAGAGATTTGTAGAGATGGGACTGGATGAGTTGTCCGTATCTCCGACATTTGTTCTTCCGGTTCGAAAGATCGTAAGAGAAATGAAATAAGACACAGATCATAAATAGATAAGGATATTTTTGATAAATAGTGTGACAGCTGTTGTGCATAAATATTTGTATGGCAGCTGTTTTTTTTAGTTACTGTTCACTGGTAATATTCCGCGAGGTGTTTTTTATGAGCGAAGGTCACAGAAAATTTCCAATTGTGGTATAGAAAAAAATATGATACACTAACATCATGGATTTCTACAGCAGTTCAAAGAATTAGTCCATCAGGGGCTGATGCATTAATTCTTTGAACTGTGAGATAACAGACCAGGAGGAGAGAAAAGAATGGGCAAAATTGCCATTGTAACAGACAGCAACAGCGGTATCACACAGGCCCAGGCCGAAGAGCTTGGCGTTTATGTGATACCGATGCCGTTTTATATTAATGAAAAAATGTATCTTGAAGGTGTAACTCTCACACAGGAAGAGTTTTATGAGAAGCTTAAGAAGGATGAACCGATCTCCACATCTCAGCCAAGTCCGGCTGATCTCTGTGATCTGTGGGACAAGCTTCTGAGAGATTATGAGGAAATCGTTCATATTCCGATGTCAAGCGGACTGAGTGCATCCTGTTCTACTGCAATGGGACTTGCTATTGATTATAATGGTCGTGTTCAGGTAGTGGACAATCAGCGGATTTCCGTAACACAGAGACAGTCTGTAATGGATGCTAAGATGCTTGCCGAGGCAGGAAAAAGTGCTGCAGAGATCAAGAAGATCCTTACAGATCAGAAACTCGATTCCAGTATTTATATCAC
This sequence comes from Blautia sp. BCRC 81119, assembly GCF_003184505.1. NCBI lineage: Bacteria > Bacillati > Bacillota > Clostridia > Lachnospirales > Lachnospiraceae > Blautia > Blautia sp. BCRC 81119. The sequence goes on from NZ_QJHD01000003.1 coordinate 180,691, forward strand.
ACTTGACACCCTGAAATATCTGAAAAAAGGTGGCAGGATCACACCGGCAGCAGCAGCCATCGGAACGGTTCTGAACCTGAAGCCTGTACTTCAGATCCAGGGAGAGAAGCTGGATGCCTACGCCAAGGTCCGTGGCAAGAAGCAGGCCAAACGTGCCATGCTGAAGGCAATGAAGAATGATTGGGAAACACGTTTTAAGGAATACGCATCTGACGGTGAGATGTGTCTTCAGGCTGCTTATACAGGAAATCTGGAAGAAGCAGAAGAATTTAAAAAAGAGATCCAGGAGGTATTTCCGGGAATGGAGATACATATGGATCCCCTTTCTTTAAGTGTTGCCTGCCATATCGGTTATGGTGCCCTTGCAGTCGCATGTTCAAGAAAAGTGACATTATAAGCATAAAATACAGAAACAAAGATATGAGGAGTTTGAAACATGAAGAAGATTATGGAACAGATGGCGGAAGAACTTTCCGCAGCATTTGAAAAAGCAGGTTATGATCCGTCTTACGGAAAAGTTACTGTTTCCAACAGACCGGACTTATGTGAGTATCAGTGTAACGGTGCTATGGCAGGAGCCAAAGCATATCACAAGGCACCGTTTATGATCGCTGATGATGTGGTAGCACAGCTGTCAGACAGCCGGATCTTTTCCAGAGCAGAAGTTGTAAAGCCTGGATTTATCAACCTGGATGTGAAACCGGAATTTGTTGCAGAATACATGAATAAGATGGCAGAGGACGAGAAGCTTTCTGTTGAGACTGCCAAGAATCCGAAGACGATCATTATCGACTATGGCGGACCAAACGTTGCCAAGCCGCTTCACGTAGGACATCTCCGTTCTGCGATCATCGGTGAGAGCATCAAGCGTATCGGACGTTTTGTAGGACATAAGGTGATCGGTGATGTACATCTTGGAGACTGGGGCCTTCAGATGGGACTGATCATCACCGAGCTGAAACACCGGAAACCGGAGCTGGTATATTTTGATGACAGCTTTACCGGTGAATATCCGGCAGAAGCACCGTTTACCATCAGCGAGCTGGAAGAGATCTATCCATGTGCCAGTGGGAAGTCCAAAGAGGATGAGGCTTACCGTAATGAGGCACTGGAGGCAACCCACCTTCTTCAGCAGGGTAAACCCGGATACATGGCTCTCTGGAACCACATCATGAATGTATCTGTAACAGACCTTAAGAGAAACTACGCGAATCTGAACGTAGATTTTGACCTCTGGAAAAAAGAATCCGATGCACAGCCATATATTCCGGATATGGTAGAGGATATGAAGAAGCGAGGATTTGCCTATGAGGACCAGGGTGCTCTTGTTGTAGATGTAAAAGAAGAGAGTGATACCAAGGAGATCCCTCCATGTATGCTTCTGAAATCAGACGGAGCTTCTCTCTATACGACCACAGACCTTGCTACTATCGTAGAGCGTATGAAACTCTTTCAGCCGGATGAGATCCTTTATGTTGTTGACAAGCGTCAGGAGCTGCATTTTATCCAGGTATTCCGCTGCGCAAGAAAAACCGGTCTTGTAAATCCGGAGACCAAGCTTTCCTTCCTTGGTTTCGGTACCATGAATGGAAAAGACGGTAAACCGTTTAAGACAAGAGAAGGCGGTGTTATGCGTCTGGAGAACCTGATCGCAGATATTGATGAGGAAATGTATCGTAAGATCGTGGAGAATCGCAGTGTAAAAGATAAAGATGCAAAGGATACTGCCAAGATCGTAGGACTTTCCGCAATCAAATACGGAGATCTTTCCAACCAGGCGACCAAGGATTACATCTTTGATGTTGACCGCTTTACATCCTTTGAGGGAAATACAGGTCCGTATATCCTTTATACTATCGTTCGTATTAAGTCAATCCTGAACCGTTATGTACAGGAGGGAGGAGATTTAAGTACAGGTAAGATCCTTCCGGCAGTCAATGTCAGTGAGAAGAACCTGATGCTTCAGCTTTCCGGCTTTGCGGCAATGGTTGAGAACGCTTTTGAAGAAAAAGCACCACATAAGATCTGTGCATATATCTATGAGGTATCCAATGCATTTAACAGCTTTTACCATGAGACCAAGATCTTAAGCGAAGAGGATCAGGCACAGAAGGAATCCTTCCTTCAGCTGCTCCAGCTTACAAGAAGAGTGCTTGAGACAAGCATCGATCTTCTTGGATTCTCTGCACCGGATCGTATGTAAGGTATAGCTTTGCAGATACAAACACTATGAATAATGACAGACCGCCGGATAAAGAGATATTTTTGTCTGCTATATCCGGCGGACTTTTTTATATAGAAAGTTCTTTGCAAAAAGAACAGGACGTGCTATAATAGGACTTATCCTAAACGAGGGCAGATCACGAATATCTGCCTGACTATAAGTTATCTGTTTTTTCAAACCGGAATTCACCGGATTATCCCAAATCAATAAGAAATGTAAGCATAAATATTGTCTGACAGAAATGAGAGGAAGGTGATCTGTCTGATCGGAAATGTTCTGAAAGAACGTTATTGTATTGTAGAACAAATTGGACATGGCGGAGGTGGAAGCCTTTATCTGGCAAAAGATATGGAACTTGGTATCTGCCGTGCAGTGAAAGAGATACCGATCGCAAAGAAAAAAGAAGCCAGACTCATGCAGCATCTGGAATATCCTGCAATACCGAAGATTATCGATTATGTGGAAACAGGGGAGTACTGTTATCTGATCATGGAATATATCAAGGGTCAGTCGCTGGGAGAACTTCTCCGTTCAGGAAAACGGTTTTCTTTACGGGAAATCCTTGCTCTGGGAAAGGAGATTGCCAGAGTATTGGAATATCTTCACAGTCGGAAGCCACCGGTCTGTTACGGGGACCTGAAACCGGATAATCTTATGTTTTCTGAAACCGGGCATCTGTATCTGATAGATCTTGGAAGTGCCATGTTCGATCATGGAAAAAGAAAACAGATCTGTGAAGGAACGAAAGGCTATGCGGCGCCGGAGCAGTATCAGGGCTACTTAAGACCGGGAAGTGATATTTATGCTCTGGGGAAGACCCTGGAAAAGCTTTGCGGAAAAAAGAAATGGCAGTGGATTTTATATCCGGATTTTTTCTGGCTTCTGTTCCGATGTACCAGAAAACAGGAAAAATACAGATATTCGGATATGTCAGTGGTTCAGAAGAAAATCCAAAAGCTGGAAAACAGATATCGGATGATCACTTGGAGAAAACGATTTCTGGAAGCGGCAGCTGCAGGGATTCTGATAGGAACACTGATCTTGATAGCAGGATTGCTGAAAACGGAAGAATTTTCTGTGGCGATCTCAGAAGTAACAGATTTGTATTACGAAGCCAGACAGTATCCGGAAGACTCAAAAGATCGGGAAAAGTGCTGTATGGCAGCGGAAAAGAGACTCCAGAGGTTAAGTAGAAATTATGGGGAAAAAGAACAGCAGCGTCGTATTGAGCTATTGCTGGCATGGAATGCGGAGCTTTTGTGTGAACCGGAAAAAGCGGCTTTATATTATGAAAATCTTCTTCTGTATGATGCAGAATATCCTGTGGCTTACGGAGAATATGGGATGTTTCTTATTCGGACCGGGCAGAAAGAGGCCAGCAGAAAGCTGTGGGAAGATTATAAAAAGAAAGAAAAAGCGGAATTACTGGATGACAGTGAAAGCAGAAATCTGCAGCTTTGGGAGGAGATTAATGAGAAAAAGAAGAGAAAGTGATCAGAAAAAACCAAAAGAAATGAAAATTACTAGTAGGAAAACCTGTTTTATTGTTTTGTTTCTGCTGGTCTTATGCAGATGGATGATCCCTTCCATTGCTGTCTATGGATTTGATGTGTCAGGAATGGATAGTTTTGATACCGGCGGATTTGATATGAATGTGGGAGAAGGAACCGGACAGCTACCGGAAGACTGGGAAGAAAGCTATGCAGGAGAAGGAAGTGATGATAGTAATTGGAACAGAGAAGAAGGAAATACTGAGGAGTATTCCGCTGCCTGGGCAGAATCAGAGAATGATCAGGAGGAGTCTGCACAATGGAATTTAGATTTTCAGACAGATGAGGTACGTTCTCAGGAAGAAAGCTTTATGGAAAATGGAGAAGATCCGGGGGTCGGGGGAGAAGGCTATGAAGTTCAGGAACCGGATATCAGACAAGATGAAAATCCGGGGATAACTATTCCGAAAGAAGCAGAGATAGCTGATACGCTTGCGGAAAAACTGACGGAAACGCCGATACCAACAAAACTGCCAATACTGACTGAACAACCAATCCCCATACAGACAGTGACAGCAAGTCCATCTGTAACGTTGACTCAAAAACCAGTTCGAAAGTCAGTGACAGATGCATCAAAGAGGGAGAAGAAGCAAAATCCGGCATTATCTTACTATCGGACAGAACCAACAGGAACGTCGGATAGGAAAAAAGAAAAAGAGCAAAAACCGGTGATCCGAATGAAAACAGACGGTAACAGGATCCGGATAGAGATCAGTCCGGATATTCCGTTCCAGATCCTTTCATTTCGGATCAATGGAAAAGAATGTGATTTTTACTGGCAGGGAAAAAAGCTTCTGGCGGAATTACCGAAAAAAAGCAGAAATCCCTGGAAAGCAGAACTCATGGGTTTTGTGAAATCCGGGAAGCTGTACTATGAAACCATGGACTTACCAGAAAAACAGTGATACAATAGGCATACTTACTGATTATTTTATACAACAGGAGGAATTTATGTATAAGGCAATCTTTTTTGATCTGGACGGAACACTGACAGAATCCGGAGAGGGGATTACGAAATCTGTACAGTATGCACTGGAGAAGCTTGGAGTTTCGGCACCGGAGCTGGAGCCATTGAAGGTTTTTGTGGGTCCGCCGCTTCTGGAACAGTTTATGAAATATGCGGGATTTGATAAAGAGACAGCGCAGAAGGGAATCGAATATTACAGAGAGCGGTATTCAGAAAAAGGAATGTATGAGAATACCGTTTATCCGGGCGTGGAAAACACTCTGGCAGAACTGAAACGTCGTGGCTACAGAATGGCTGTGGCGTCTGCGAAACCGACCTTTTACGTAACACAGATCATGGACCATTTTAATCTGAGCCGGTATTTTGAGGTGATCGCCGGGACGGACCTCAATGGACCGAAAGTAACCAAATCTCAGGTGATCGAGGAAGCTCTGGAAAGAATGAGCCTTTCTGACCACCGTGACCAGGTGATCATGGTGGGTGACAGAGAACATGACATTCTTGGAGCCAGACGATGCGGGATCCAGTGTGTGGCTGTATCTTACGGATATGGAAGCATAGAAGAACTGGAAAAGGCACAGCCTCTTCAGATCGTAGCTTCCGCAGATGAACTTCTGAATTTTTTCGTCTGACCCCTCTGCACAAACAGAATATTTTTCAAATAGTGTGGAGGGAGCTTTATCCGGCAGGAATCCATTATCTTATCGGACAGATCCTCGGAAGCGCCGTGCTTCTCTGGCTGGCAGGGCATGTCGGCAACGCACAGGAAAGGTACTATAGTTATACGCTGGTGATCACCGGACTTACCGGAGTGCTGGTTATGTTTCCGGCAGTATATTTTTACCGGAAGGATCGTATAGGAAGGCTGATCGGCGGTTTGACTTCCGTTGAGGAACAAAGGCTATCTATTCCTGAAATGCTGCTTCTTCTTGCTGCTGGAGCCGGATTTGCCCAGTATGCCAATGTGCTGGTGGCGATTCTGCAGAACTGGATCTCATCCAGCTATGGAGAGACGATGACGAAGATCACCTCAGGAAAGAGTTTGTTTATGATGATCTTTTGGATGGGGATCATAGCGCCCGTTGCAGAAGAAATGATCTTTCGCTGGCTGATCTATCTGCGACTTCGGGATCACTTTTCAGTGCTGGTTTCCGCTGTGATCTCTGCGGCGTTTTTCGGAATTTATCACGGAAATGTCCTGCAGGCTGTGTATGCGTTTGTTCTGGGAGGGATTTCTGCGTGGTTTCTGGAGATGGGCGGTAATAAGTGGACCAGTGTGCTGATGCACATCGGAGCCAATACCTGGATACTTATTTTCAGTGAATACGCCCAGACTCTGGTGGAAAAAGCCGGAGCAGGAAGCCTTCTGATGATCTATGGTGTTTTTGCGGCAGCGATGATCGGAGGATATCAGTATTTTGCGCGCCGGGGAGAAAAACGTGGCTACCGGGCTGTTTGATCCAATGTGGATCACGAATATCTGCCTGCTACTGGATCAGGCAGAGTGATAGATGAATATTTGCTTTACAGAGAATCTGTAGTGGAATCATAGTATAAGGATGCCATTACAGATTTTTTTTATAAAAATATGCCGGAATCTTTTGCTGCCGGTAAATTTATATAGATTTTATATTTATTTAAGAGACCATTTCTTGCGTACCTTTGTATCGTGTGCTATCATAAGTGTATTAAAAGAATTAATACACTTAATACACAGATTACAGAGAAAGGAGCGTCGTATGTTATTCTTGGACTATCAGGACAGACGTCCCATTTACGAGCAGATCGTAGAGAAATTCCGGATGCTGATCCTGTCAGGAGCTGTGGAGCCATCTTCCAAGATGCCGTCTGTGCGGCAGCTGGCCGTGGAATTATCCATCAATCCCAATACCATCCAGCGGGCATATATGGAACTGGAGCAGCAGGGGCTGATCTGTCCGGTGAAGGGAAAAGGCAGTTTTGTCACAGACAGCGGCAGGATCAGGCAGATCGGTATGGAAGAAACCTTAAGTGAGCTGAAAAAGATCACAGAAAAGGGAATGGCTCTGGGAGTAGGGGAGGAAGAAATGATCGGTGTGATCCGCTTATGCTATAAGGAGGGAAACAATGATTGAGATAAAAAACTGCAGCAAAGCTTTTGGTAAGATACAGGCAGTAAATAAGGTCACCATGGATATCGGGGAACGGGAGGTTTTTGGACTGATTGGCTCCAACGGTGCGGGAAAAAGTACTCTGCTCCGTATCATGGCCGGGATCATCCGTCAGGACAGAGGAGAGGTGCTGATGGATGAAGAACCGGTTTTTGAAAATGAAAGGATCAAAGAGCATTTTTTCTACATCCCGGACGATGCATATATTCCGGCAAATTACAATGCTCTGGACATGGCAGAATTTTACCGTTGTATTTATCCGGGATTTCAGCAGGCGCGTTTTGAGACAATGATGAAGCAGTTTCATCTGGATGGAAAACGAAAAATCAGCACTTTTTCCAAGGGAATGAAGAAACAGCTTCTGGTGATCCTGGGAATCAGTACAGGAACGAAATATCTGTTTTGTGATGAAACCTTTGATGGCCTGGACCCGGTAATGCGCCAGGCAGTAAAAAGTATTTTTGCATCGGAGATCATGAGTCGTGAATTTACGCCGGTGATCGCTTCCCATAATCTCCGTGAGCTGGAAGATATCTGCGATCACATCGGGCTTCTTCATCAGGGAGGAATTCTCCTTTCCAGAGATCTGGAGGATATGAAATTCCACATCCATAAGATCCAGTGTGTACTTACTGACAAAAAGAAAGAAGAAGAATTAAAGAAAGAGCTGGAGGTTTTGAAAACAGAGCATCAGGGCTCCCTGTTGCTTATTACTGCAAGGGGAACAAGAAGAGAGATCATGGAGAAGATACAGGCAAAAAATCCTCTTTTCTGCGAAGTGCTCCCACTGACTCTGGAAGAAATATTTATCAGCGAAACGGAGGTGGCAGGCTATGAAGTCAAAAATTTATTCCAGTGAGTATATGAAATCCTCTTCTAAAGGACAAAGATGGATCCCGGCATTTGCCATGATCGCATTTCTCCTTGCATTTCCGGTAGCGGAACTTATTCTGATGGGAAAATGGAATGAGCGCAGTTATACTCAGAGTCAGCTTTCCTATCTGTATTCCAGCCTGTGGAGCAGTGACTTTCTCACAATGGGAGCAGCTGTGGCTGCGGTAACCGCATTTTTGGCAGCAGTAAGCGGCTTCTGGTATCTGTATTCCCCGAGAAAAGTGGATTTCTATCACAGCCTTCCGGTAAAGCGAAGTGCACTGTTTCTGCACAGAGTATTGTTGGCTGTTCTTTATTATCTGGTGCCATATGTGATCATGGAATTTGCTGCGGTATGCATCGGGGCAGCCAGAGGATATTACAGCCTTTCCATTATGAAAAAGGCACTGATCCTGCTGGTGCTCCATCTCCTGATGTATCTTCTGGTGTATTTTTCCACAGTGCTGGTGATCGCCTGCACCGGTACCATGTTGATGGGAGCACTTGCATGGGTAGGGCTGTTTACCTACAGTATCGTTCTGGCAGTGATGCTGCAGTTAAGCGGACATTTATTTTTTGATACCTGGTACGAGGGCAGTTACGGAATTCTGGCAGCAGTGCGGAATCTGGGATCTCCTCTTATGGTGATCGTAAGCTTTATAGATAGATACAGCAGCGGAAGCTTTGGAAAGCAGTTGCTGATACTGATCCTCACGCTGTTTATCATGGCAGCACTTTCCTGGATGGCATTTTGCAGACGAAGGTCAGAGAATACCGGAAAAGCTCTGGTATATACCTGGATGGAGCCGGTCTTAAGTGCCCTGCTCACAATACCATCCGGACTGGGGATCGGTCTGATCTTTTATATGATTCCGGAAGATTCATCCAAAACAGCATGGTGGATCTTCGGAATGATACTGGGAACGATCCTGGTCCATGGAATTCTGGAAGTGATCTATGAAATGGATTTTCGCAGATTTTTCCGCAGAAAAGTGCAGCTTATGATCCTTGGAGGTGTTGTGGCAATCTGTGCGCTGACCATGAAAATGGATCTTCTGGGATATGACAGTTATTTTCCGGCTTATGACAATCTTCAGGGAGTTGTGATAAATGTAAGCAATCTTTCATATACAGAGCAGCTTTGCAATGTGGAAAAAAAAGAAAACGGAATCTATAAGATCCGGTATACTGCCACCTCAGACAATAGTTCCGGTCTGCTGGATCAGCCGGTGATGAAAAGTAAAGCATTATATAACAGTCTGAAGGATATCAGGCTTCAGAATGAAAAAGGAAAAAAATCAGGAAGGCGCATGTATGTGCGCTACATAAATAAACAGGGATTCAGTGTATGCAGAGGCTATATTGTATCCTCTGCACAGGCACAGAATCTTATGGAAGCCCTGTATGATGAGCAGACATGGAAAGAAGACAGATATTCATTTTTCCAGCTGGACAAACAGTATCTGAAAGAGGTTACCGGTATTTTCTGTGACGGAGATATTCATTCTTTATTTGAAAAAAATGCAGAGAAGCGTCAGGCACTGGCAGAGGCACTGAGAAAGGACATTCTGGAAAACGGCGGTCAGACAGTAAAAGACCAGCCATGTGCAATGCTGATGTTCGATTATACGGGAATTCCGTCAGAAGGCTACATGGATGAATGGGGAATGAATGTACCGGCTGTGCAGGAAGGAGAGAATGTGTCCACCTCCGTTCTGGTGTATCCGTCATATAAGAGAACACTTGCAATTTTGGAAGAAACAGGATATCCTCTTTCTATGGATGAGCTGTCTGTTGAGTATATTGATGTTTATTACTTCAGCTCCGAAGCTGCCGGCGAAGATGATGAAGCTTTTTCCGACACTGAGCCCATTTCGGATCTTGAAGAAACAGAGAACGGTTATAAAGTCCGTTACGATAAAAAGGAACAGCTGGAAGCCCTGAAAAAATGTATCCGTCCATCACAGCTGGTAAACGGATGGACTATCTGGAATGCAGATGCCACAATGGAAGTGGTTCTGGAAGGACAAGAGAGCACCGGCGGGGATTCCGGACTTTATATGACATTTGTCGGTGAGATCCCGGATTTTATCAGAGCAGATGCAAAGGCAGCCCATGTAACAGAATGGGAGGTAAATGATTAATGGAAAAACCAGTCCGGCTGGATAAATTTCTGGCAGATGCCGGCGCAGGTACAAGAAGCGAGGTAAAAAAATACATACAGAAGGGTCAGGTGCAGGTTAACGGGAAATCTGTGAAGAAACCGGAGCTGAAGGTAACAGAAGAAGATCAGGTGGTTATGAACGGGCAGGAGCTCCATGCTGCACCGGAATATGTATACTATCTTTTTAACAAGCCGGCAGGCTGTGTCAGCGCAACGGAGGACTTCAGAGATAAAACGGTTCTCGACTACATTGAAGAGAAAGACAGAAGAAAGGGTCTTTTTCCGGTGGGACGCTTGGATAAAGATACAGAAGGCTTTCTTCTGATCACAGATGACGGTCCTCTGGCACACGAGCTTCTTTCTCCGAAAAAGCATGTGGATAAGACCTACTATGCAAAAGTATCCGGGAAAGTGACAGAAGAAGATGTCGTGAAGCTGGCAGAAGGCGTGGATATCGGGGAAAAAGATCTCACACGACCGGCAAGGCTGGAGATCCTTTCTACCTGGGAGTCCGGCACAGAATCTGCAGAAGCCGGTAAGAACTGGGAATCTGAGATCCGACTTACCATCCACGAGGGAAAATTCCATCAGGTAAAACGGATGATGGAGGCACTGGGAAAAAAAGTAACTTATTTGAAAAGACTATCCATGGGGCCGCTGGCGCTTCCTTCAGATCTTCCGACAGGAAAATATCGTTCGCTCACCGAAAAAGAGCTGGAGCTTCTGAAGTCTGCCGGAAACCGCTGAAAAACAGAAAAAAATTGGAAAAATCCCCTTTACATAAGGGGATTTTCTATGCTATAATTCAGAAGTTGCAAAAATAAGCACGCACGGCGATTCTATAAGGATGGTGCCCTACGGTGTGAGGATGGGTCCAGAGAGAAGGCGACCTGTGCGGAAGAATTTAACCAAAAAGGAGAAAAGACATGAGCGTTATTTCAATGAAGCAGCTTTTAGAGGCAGGTGTTCATTTCGGACATCAGACAAGAAGATGGAACCCTAAAATGGCTCCGTACATCTACACAGAGAGAAATGGTATCTATATCATCGATCTTCAGCAGTCTGTAGGAATGGTTGACGATGCTTACAATGCAGTAGCAGATATCGTTGCCAACGGTGGACACATCCTTTTCGTAGGAACTAAGAAACAGGCTCAGGATGCTATCCGTACAGAGGCAGAGCGTTGTGGAGAGTTCTTCGTAAATGAGAGATGGCTTGGTGGTATGCTTACAAACTTCAAGACAATCCAGAGCCGTATCGCAAGACTGAAAGAGATCGAGACAATGGAAGCTGACGGAACATTCGACGTACTTCCTAAGAAAGAAGTTATCGAGCTTCGCAAAGAGCTTGTTAAGCTTCAGAAGAACCTTGGCGGAATCAAAGAGATGAAGAGAATCCCGGATGCTATCTTTATCGTAGATCCTAAGAAAGAGAGAATCTGCGTACAGGAGGCTCATACACTTGGAATCCCGCTTATCGGTATCTGCGATACTAACTGTGATCCGGAAGAGCTTGACTATGTGATCCCGGGAAATGACGATGCTATCCGTGCAGTAAAACTCATCGTTTCCAAGATGGCTGACGCTGTTATCGAGGCTAAGCAGGGAACTGCTGAGGCAGATGGCGAGATCGAGGCTGAGTCTGAGGAGTTTGCAGCTACAGAGGAATAATTCGTATAAACAGAATATTTCAGGAGGAAACGAACAATGGCTATTACAGCAGCACAGGTAAAAGAGTTAAGAGAGATGACCGGCGCCGGAATGATGGATTGTAAGAAAGCTCTTACATCTACAGATGGTGATATGGATAAAGCAGTTGAGTTCCTGCGTGAGAAGGGTCTTGCTACAGCACAGAAGAAAGCAAGCCGTATTGCAGCAGAGGGTCTTTGCAAAACTCTAGTAACAGAGGATGGAAAGAAAGCAGTCGTTGTTGAGGTTAATGCTGAGACAGACTTCGTTGCAAAGAACGAAAAATTCCAGAGCTATGTTGCAGATGTTGCAGCACAGGCACTTAACACAACAGCAGCTGATATCGATGCTTTCCTTGCTGAGGCATGGGCACTTGATACAACTAAGACTGTAAAAGAGGCTCTTGCAGCTCAGATCGCAGTAATCGGCGAGAACATGAACATCCGTAGATTTGCTCAGGTTGAGGAGCAGAACGGATTCATCGCTTCCTACACTCATATGGGTGGAAAGATCGGCGTTCTTGTAGACGTTGAGACAGATGTTGTTAACGATGCTGTTAAAGAGATGGCTAAGAACGTAGCTATGCAGATCGCAGCTCTGAAACCGCAGTACACAAGCGACAAGGAAGTAAGCGCTGACTATATCGAGCATGAGAAAGAGATCCTTATGGCTCAGATTCAGAACGACCCGAAGGAGTCCCAGAAACCGGCTAAGGTTATCGAGGGAATGATCACAGGACGTATTAAGAAAGAGCTCAAAGAGATCTGTCTTCTTGACCAGACATACGTAAAAGCAGAGGACGGAAAACAGTCCGTTGCTAAATACGTAGAGCAGGTAGCAAAAGAGAACGGCGCTAAGATCCAGATCAAAGGCTTCGTTCGCTACGAGACAGGCGATGGTCTTGAGAAAAAAGAAGAGAACTTCGCTGAGGAAGTTGCAAAGCAGATGGGTAAATAATCTGATATCTGCAGATCTTTAATAAGATCCATAAAACCCTTGAAAATCCAGTATTTTCAAGGGTTTTTCTTATATTATCCACTTCATATACTACATTATAAAATATGGATAGACTATAGTAACAGGAAGTTGCTTTTCAGAACATGGATCTATCTTTATAATAGGATAATGGAGGTGACGGCTATGGAAACAAAAAATGTAATCTTAAAACTTAGAACGGAAAGAGGAATGTCACAGGACGAGCTGGCAGATAAAATCATGGTAACGAGACAGGCTGTATCACGCTGGGAAAATGGAGATACCGTTCCGAATACTGATACACTTAAGCTCTTATCGAAAGAATTTGATGTATCGATCAATACGCTTTTGGGAGAACCCAGAAAGCTGATCTGTCAGTGCTGCGGGATGCCAATTGATGATGATTCCATATTGGGACGTGATAAGGATGGCACATTAAATGAGGAGTATTGTAAGTGGTGCTATGCAGATGGAACATACACATATAATGATATGGATGAATTGATTGATGTTTGTGTAAAGAATATGGTAAATGAAAGCTTTACCGAAGAACAGGCACGCACTTATCTGAAAGAAATGCTTCCAAAGTTAGATTACTGGAAAAGGTATGATGAACTTAGTGACAATGGGCAGTTTGAAGAGTTTAAAATGCAATTGATAAATGAAATAAATGATTTACATATAGATGGACTTCCAAGGGTAGACAGACTGAATGCACTTGTAGGTAAATATGTAAATCTGGAATATGCACTGCCAAATGGACAAAAAGTGAAATTTCTGGATGACCAGAAAACTTATCTGGGAAATCAAATGGAATCTGAATTCGGAGGGGACAGATACTTCGGTATTCTGGCAAATATGGATTTTATTATGATATGTACATATGAGAAAGACGGTGAAAATCCTGAATTGGTTATATACAAAAAAAGATGAGTATAGTATGCGGATTAGTGATTAGTTTCGTTACCGTTCAATGATAATATTCCGCATGGAATGAGTAAAATAAAAATTCCGCTTTACAAATGACAGATAAAGTATTAAAATAAACAAAAAGATATCTTCAGGGCAGGGTGTGATTCCCTACCGGCGGTAGAGCCCGCGAGCCGAAAGGTATGATCCGGTGAGATTCCGGGGCCGACAGTATAGTCTGGATGGAAGAAGATGATAGTACAGTTGATTTTTGTATGAATGAATGTAGTATCAGAGCTCTGAGATGGTGATCCATTTCAGAGCTTTTTATGTAGGAAATAATCAGACATTCATTTATTGATCATATGTAACAGATCAATTCCACCCTGCAGATATTTCTGCAGGCTTTTTTTGTATTTGGCACATCGTTTTCGAAATAAATATACCACTCACTTGCCTGTGAATCCGATTGCACAGGTCTAAAAGCCTCGGCGCACCAGGCAAAGAACAGGAATAAGAAAGAAGGAATAAAAATGACGGATCAGGAATATATGCTTCGGGCGATTCAGCTGGCCAAAAAAGGAGAAGGCTGGACGAATCCCAATCCGATGGTAGGGGCAGTGATCGTAAAAGACGGAAGGATCATCGGGGAAGGCTATCATAAAAAGTATGGAGAACTTCATGCGGAACGTAATGCAATTGCTTCCCTCACAGAATCAGCAGAAGGTGCGGTGATTTATGTTACGCTGGAGCCTTGCTGTCATCATGGAAAAACACCTCCATGTACGGAAGCGATCATTGAACAGAAGATCAGAAAAGTGGTGATCGGTTCCCGAGATCCGAATCCGAAAGTGGCAGGAAAAGGTGTACAGATGTTAAGGGAAGCCGGTGTAACAGTAGTTGAAGATTTTATGAGAGAAGAATGTGATCAGCTGAATCCGGTTTTTTTCCATTATATTACTACGAAAACCCCATACGTGGTGATGAAGTATGCCATGACACTGGATGGGAAGATCGCAACGAAGACAGGAGCATCAAAATGGATCACCGGAGAAGCGGCAAGAAAAGAAGTACAGCATATGCGGCATCAGTACATGGGGATCATGGCAGGTATTGGAACTGTGCTTGCAGATGATCCGATGTTGAACGTCCGGGTAGAAGGCTGGAAAAGTCCTGTCAGGATTGTGTGCGACAGTAAGCTCAGGATCCCGCCGGACAGTCAGATCGTAAAAAGTGCGGAAAAGTACCGGACGATCGTGGCTTATGCAGATCAGAAAAATACAGAAGAAAAAATAAAAATATTACATACCATGGGAGTTGAGACCATTTACTGTCCGGATGAAAAGGATCAGATAGACCTTAAAAAGTTGATGACAGATCTTGGAAACAGGGGTATTGACAGCATCCTCCTGGAGGGAGGCGGTACGTTAAATGACAGTGCCCTGCGAGCCGGAATTGTAAAGGAAGTACAGGCTTTTGTGGCACCAAAGCTGTTTGGTGGTGTGGCCGGGAAGACACCGGTAGAAGGTATCGGAGTTGAATTCCCGTCTGAAGCAGTAGAACTGAAATATACAGATATCTGCCAGATCGGTGAGGACATCCGGATAAGATGTCAGGTGTGTGAGAAAAAACAGGAGGAATCATGTTTACAGGAATCGTAGAAGAGAAAGGAAAAGTCCGTTATATACAGCTGACAGGAGAATCAGGGATCCTGGCAGTGAAAGCCCGGAAAGTCCTGGAAGGGACAAGGATCGGTGACAGTATTGCTGTGAATGGTGTGTGTCTGACAGTTACGTCGATCCAGCCGGACGGATTTACTGCCGATGTGATGGCAGAGACGATCAGAAGAAGCAGTCTTGGCAGTTGTAAAGCTGGAAGCCAGGTAAACCTGGAACGTGCAATGGCTGCAGATGGCAGGTTCGGGGGACACATAGTAAGCGGTCATATTGATGGGACTGGAGTGATACGTTCCATGCTCCGGGAAGAAAATGCCATCTGGGTATCAATTGAGACATCGCCACAGATCTTGCATCTGATCGTGGAAAAAGGATCCGTTTGTATTGATGGGATCAGCCTGACAGTTGCAAGGGTTGATGAAACTGGTTTTCAGGTGTCGGTCATTCCACATACAGGAGAAGAAACCACCCTTTTGGAAAAGGTGCCGGGGGATCTGGTTAATCTGGAAAATGATGTGATCGGAAAATATGTAGAAAAATTGCTTGGCATCAGAAAAAACGAAGAAGAGAAAAAAGAATCCGGAATTACGATGGAGTTTCTTGAAGAATTCGGGTTTTAGAACAGGAGGATATACAGTATGTCACAAAATTATCAGTACAACACAATTGAAGAGGCACTTAGGGATCTTAAGGAAGGAAAAATAATTCTGGTCACAGATGATCCGGACAGAGAAAATGAGGGAGATCTGATATGTGCGGCAGAGTTTGCGACCCGGGAAAATATTAATTTCATGGCGACTTATGCAAAGGGTCTTATCTGTACACCGATGAGTGCAGAAATTGCGGCGAGATTGAATTTTCCGCCGATGGTTGCTGAGAACACGGACAATCACAGCACAGCATTTACCGTGGCAGTGGATCACGCAGATACAACCACCGGTATCTCTGCGGCAGAACGCTCCTATACCATTATGAAGTGTGTGGATGATCAGTCAAAACCGGAGGATTTCAGAAGACCGGGACATGTATTTCCGCTTATTTCCAGAAAAGGCGGGGTTCTGGTACGAAATGGCCATACGGAGGCAACAACAGATCTTATGAGACTTGCCGGACTGAAAGAATGCGGCGTGTGCTGTGAAGTTATGAAAGAAGATGGCACTATGATGCGTACATCACAGCTATGGGAAATGGCAAAAGAGCATAACCTTACATTTATTACGATTCGTGATCTGCAGGATTATATAAGAATACATGAAAAGCATGTAAAGGAGGAAGCAGCTGCAAACCTCCCAACGCAGTACGGTGATTTTAAAATGTATGGCTATATCAATGACATTACAGGAGAGCATCATCTGGCACTGGTAAAAGGTGATCTAGGAGATGGTGAGGATGTGCTTTGCCGTGTACATTCGGAGTGCCTGACAGGAGATGCATTCGGATCGCTCAGATGTGACTGCGGCCTGCAGCTGCAGACAGCGATGCGCCAGGTAGAGGCGGAAGGCAGAGGGATCATTCTGTATATGAGACAGGAAGGCAGAGGAATCGGACTGATCAATAAGATCAAAGCCTATGCGCTTCAGGAACAGGGATATGATACCGTGGAGGCTAATGTGAAGTTAGGGTTTGCACCGGATCTCAGAGAGTACTGGGTTGGGGCACAGATACTGTCAGACCTTGGTGTGAAATCATTAAGATTACTGACCAATAACCCGGATAAAGTCTATGGGCTTGGCGAATTCGGGCTGAAGATCAATGAGAGAGTACCATTGGAGATTCCGGTACAAAAATATGACCGGAAGTATATGAAAACGAAGCAGGAAAAGATGGGTCATATTTTTAAGGAAATAAATTTATAAAAAACAGCAAATAGCAGGAGGAAGAAAAAATGAGACAGATCAATTTAGTAGAAGGAAAAGTAGTAGCACCGGAGGGAATGAAGGTTGGTATCGTGGCAGCGAGATTCAATGAGATCATTGTGAATAAATTATTGGGAGGGGCAGTCGACGGACTGGTAAGACATGGAGTAGAAGAAGAGAATATTACTGCAGCATGGGTGCCGGGAGCATTTGAGATCCCGCTTACAGCACAGAAAATGGCACAGTCAGGAAAATATGATGCAGTTATCTGCGTGGGAGCTGTCATTCGTGGAGATACTTCACATTATGATCTGGTGTGCAATGAATCTGCCAAGGGGATCGCACAGGTTGAACTTGCAACAGGGATCCCGGTCTTATTCGGAGTGATCACGACTGAGAATATCGAGCAGGCTATTGCGCGAGCAGGAAGCAAAGCAGGTAATAAAGGCTATGATTGTGCGTTATCTGCGATCGAGATGGTCAATCTGATGAAGCAGCTCTAATAGATAGGGAAATAAATGATGACAAAAACAATCATATTCGATTATGATGGAACGATCCATCATACCATTGGAATCTATGAACCGGCATTTCGTGAAACCTATCAGTGGCTGACAGAACAGAAGGCTGCAGAAGAACGGGAGATAGGCTCGGCGGAAATTGCCGGCTGGCTGGGATTTAACAGTAAGGAGATGTGGAATACATTTTTGCCGGAGCTGGATCAGAGCTATAAAGAGCAGGCGAGCAGGATGGTAGGAGAACTGATGGTCAGACAG
Source organism: Blautia sp. BCRC 81119 (assembly GCF_003184505.1). Lineage (NCBI taxonomy): Bacteria > Bacillati > Bacillota > Clostridia > Lachnospirales > Lachnospiraceae > Blautia > Blautia sp. BCRC 81119. Next base: position 198,499 of record NZ_QJHD01000003.1, read on the forward strand.
ATCAGGAAGCATAAGGCAGTGTGGTATCCGGGAGCAGAGGAGATGCTTACAGCCTTGAAGAACCGGGGATATCATCTTGTGATCTTAAGTAACTGTAAAGCTTCCTATCGTGAGGCGCACTGGAAGGAATTTGGGATGGAACGATGGTTCGATCATTTTTATGACTGCGAATCGTATGGATTCCGTCCAAAGACAGAAATTGTGCAGGAAATCATCCGGGAATATACAGGCCCTTATCTGGTGGTCGGAGACAGGAGGCAGGATCTGGAATGTGCCAGAGCCTGCAAAAGCCCATTTATAGGATGCCTGTATGGATATGGTGAGAGCGGGGAGCTGAACGGAGCAGATCGTCTTGCAGAACATATAGAGGATATACCACAGTTGGTGATATGAGGATGAGCTCAGCTTTATCCGAAAGCAGAAGCTGTACACTGACAGAAGGCATAGGACTGACGGGAACGGCATAAATATTATAAAAATCCGAAGGATCCTGAAATATGATTTCCCTCAGTCTATGTATGATCGTAAAAAATGAAGAAGCAGTTCTTGAGAGAATTTTAAAGCCGGTTTCTCAGGTGATGGATGCGATCCTGATCGCAGATACCGGTTCTTCAGACAGAACAAAAGAGATTGCGGAGCAGTATACGTCGCAGGTGTTTGATTTTCCCTGGTGTGATGATTTTTCTGCTCCGCGTAATTTTCTTCTGGAAAAAGTCCGCACCGATTACTGGATGTGGCTGGATGCGGATGATGTCCTGGATGAAGAAAATCTGGAAAAACTGAAGAGTCTTAAAGAAACTCTGGATCCCGGAACAGATGTTGTAATGATGGAATATGCGGCAGGGTTTGACCAGAGCGGGAGAACAACATTTTCTTATTTTCGGGAGCGGATAATGAAAACATCCAGAAATTTCAGATGGAATGGGGCAGTTCATGAAACTGTGATTCCGGAGGGAAATATCATTTATTCAGATGTGGTGATCCGGCACCGGAAATGTGGAAAAGGTGATCCGGACCGTAATCTTCGCATTTATGAAAAAATGCTGGCAGGAGGAGAAACGCTGGAACCCAGACATCAGCTTTATTATGGGAGAGAACTGTATTATCATCAGCGTTATCCGGAGACAGAGGCTGTGTTGGTGGAGTTCCTGAAAAATCCGCCCGGATGGCTGGAAAATAAGATCGATGCCTGTTTTGTACTTGGACAGTGTTACCGGAAAATGGGAGAAAAAAAGTACGCACTGGAAGCTTTTCTGTACAGCCTGACTATGGATGTGCCGAGGGCGGAAATCTGTTGTGAGGTCGGAAAGATTTTTCTGGAAAGAGAGCTTCCCAGACAGGCTGCCTACTGGTACGGGCAGGCGCTCACTGTGCCTTCAGATAAGAAAAAGGGTGGATTTTTTATGGCTGAGTGTCATGGATTTGTGCCATATATGCAGCTTTGCGTTTGTTATGATAAAATGGGATGCCCGGAGCAGGCATTCTTTTTTCATAAGAAAGCGATGGAACTGAAGCCGGAAGATCCGGGAGTATTGTATGACCAGAAATATTTCCGGGAAAAATATGGTCTGTCATAAAATGAAAGACATATTTATTATATTTTCCTGGCAGGGTACAGGCTTGCGGGGATCCTATGCACAGGTAAAAGCTGTTGTCATATACTGTAGGGAAAGTTATTTTCCTATGAGGTGATCGAAGAATGCTGTTCAGGCATCGAAAACGTAAGGAAATGGAAATGCAGCAGGACAGTCATGAGGATTTGTCCTGTATGTCCTGTTATGGAAATCATAGTTCCTGTGGATGTGACAGATGTGGAGCAAGAGGCTGCCCAGGCCCTGTGGGACCTACTGCTCCGTCAATATATGCACAACACGGAAATTGCCGTAACCATGCGGCTTTCCACTATCTTAAAGACAATTAAACAGCCCCTATGATTACACCTAAAACGCCGTAGCAAGGTTGGACAAGCCTTGATATGGCGTTTTTAAGTGGGTAGGATATGCCGCCGCAGCTTCAAAGAAGTTGTGGCGTTTTTTTATGCCCGCAGGAAAGGAGGCGCAGCCGGAATGTATTTCACAAAGGGCAAGCAGCGGGCGTTTGAACTGCTCATGCAGCAGAAGCCGGGATTTGACCGCTATCAATCCGGTTGTGCCGGAGATGATGAAGATTGCGGCACTTGCCGTTTCTACCGCCCCGGGTGGAAATATGAGTTTTGCGTTTTCAAAGAGTGTCCCTATTGCCCCGGCAAGAGGACGCGGAAAACGCCCGCCAGCATGGACAAATAGACGGGCAAAAGCCCTTGTGCCATGCGGCTTTGCAGACGCGAAAACGGCAAAGGGCATATTGCAATACCAAAACCGCCGAAAACGGCTTTCTAATTGTCCACGCAGACCAAGAGAGGAAGTGAGGAAATATGGCAGTTTTCAGAGTGGAGCGAAATACGGGATATACCGTTATGAGCAACCACCACTTGCGCAACAAAGAATTGTCCTTAAAGGCAAAGGGCTTGTTGTCGCAAATGCTGTCTTTGCCGGAGGATTGGGATTATACCCTTGCGGGCTTATCCCATATCAACCGGGAGAAGATCGACGCAATCCGCGAAGCGGTAAAGGAACTCGAAAAAGCCGGATATATCGTGCGCAGCCGGGAGCGCGACGAAAAGGGACGCTTGCGGGGCGCGGATTACGTCATATACGAGCAGCCGCAGCCGCGAGAGCCGGAAGCAGCTACCAGCGGCGGACAGCCGCCTATATTGGATTTACCTACATTGGAAAATCCAACATTGGATAATCCAACGTTGGAAAAACCTACGCAGGAAAAACCTACGTTGGAAAATCCAACGCAATTAAATAAAGATATATCAAGTAAAGAACAATCAATTACGGATTTATCAAGTACCCATTCCTTTCCATTCCATTCCCTAAACCCCTTGCCCTTTGAGCAGGGCGAAGCGGCTACGCCGCCGGAAAGGAAAAGAACGGAAGCGAAAAGCAATAGCGCAGTAGAGATTTACAGGGAGATTATCAAGGACAATATCGAATACGACCATCTCATTCAAAACTGCAAAATTGACGCAGACCGCCTAAATGAGATAGTTGACCTTATGCTGGAAACCGTCTGCACAGCGCGAAAGACAATCCGTATTGCCGGGGACGACTACCCCGCCGAATTAGTGAAATCAAAGTTTTTGAAGCTGAACAGCAGCCATATTGAGTTTGTTTTGGATTGCATGAGGGAGAACACAACCAAAGTGCGCAATATCAAGCAGTATTTGAAAGCGGTACTGTTCAACGCGCCGAGTACCATTGACAGCTATTATACCGCCCTTGTCAATCACGACTTTTACGGCAGCAAATGAGCATAGCCGCAGTTTACCGGGAAAGGAGTTGATACCTTGCAGGAGGAAGTAACCCAAAAAACGATTGCCCTATCCGTCAATGTGGGAAAAGGCGCGGCAAGGCTTACCGAACAGGCGTTGCAAAAAGCAATCAAGAAGTTTTTGGAGCAGAAAAGCAAAGCCCCGCATGGGAAACAGACCATGCGGCAGCTTATGAAGCAAAATGCGGGTGTTTCCAACATCGAGATCACCGACAGCAATATCAAAGCCTTTGAGAGTACCGCGAAGAAGTACAACATAGATTTTTCGCTGAAAAAGGTTAAGGGCGAACAGACCCGTTACCTTGTGTTTTTCAAAGGCAGGGACGCGGACGTTATGATCGCAGCGTTTCAAGAGTTTTCCGCAAAGAAGCTGAACAGGGATAAAAAGCCCTCTATCCGCAAAGCCCTTGCCGCAGCAAAGGACAAGGCGAAGCAGCTTAACGCCGCCCGCGACAAGGTAAAGAAAATAGACAGGGGGCGCGAGATATGAAGCAGATAAACTACAAAAAGCTGATAATCCCGAATATCCCCTATGTGTTCTTTGTCTATCTCTTTGATAAAGTAGGACAGGCGACGCGGCTTGCCCCCGGCGCGGATATTTCCGAAAAGATACTCAATATCACACAGGGATTTTCCGAAGCGTTTTCAAATGCCTTGCCGAGCGTTCACCCGTTGGATTTGCTTATCGGCATTGTCGGCGCGGTGGTTATTCGTCTGATTGTCTATGTCAAAGGGAAAAACGCAAAGAAATACCGCAAGGGCGCAGAATACGGCAGCGCACGTTGGGGCAACGCCGAAGATATAAAGCCCTACATCGACCCGGATTTTCAGAACAACATCATTTTGACGCAGACCGAACGCCTTACCATGAACAGCCGCCCGAAGCAGCCGAAATATGCGAGAAATAAAAACGTCGTGGTGATCGGCGGCAGCGGCAGCGGCAAGACAAGGTTTTTCGTAAAGCCTAATTTAATGCAGCTTCATTCTTCCTACGTCTTGACCGACCCAAAAGGCACCGTCCTAATCGAGTGCGGAAAGCTGCTGCAACGGGCAGGCTACCGCATTAAGGTACTGAACACGATAAACTTTCGGAAAAGTATGCACTATAACCCCTTTGTCTATATCCGCAGCGAAAAGGACGTGTTAAAGGTTGTCAATACCCTTATTGTCAATACCAAAGGCGAGGGAGAAAAAAGCGCGGAAGATTTTTGGGTGAAAGCCGAGAGATTATTATATTGCGCGTTGATCGGCTACATTTGGTATGAAGCCCCCGCCGAGGAAATGAGCTTTACAACGCTGCTTGAACTTATCAATGCAAGCGAAGCACGCGAGGACGACGAGGAATACCAAAGCCCCGTTGATCTGCTCTTTGCCGATTTAGAAGAACGCAGCCCCGACCATTTCGCGGTGAAGCAATATAAAAAATACAAATTGGCGGCGGGCAAAACGGCAAAGTCAATCCTTATTTCTTGCGGTGCGCGTCTTGCCCCTTTTGATATAGAGGAACTCCGGGAACTCATGTCCTATGATGAATTGGAACTTGATACATTGGGCGACAGGAAAACCGCGCTTTTCCTCATAATGAGCGATACCGACGACACCTTTAATTTTGTTATCGCTATTCTGCAATCGCAGCTTTTCAATTTGCTTTGTGATAAAGCGGACGACGAATACAACGGCAAATTGCCTATTCATGTCCGGTTTTTGCTTGATGAATTTGCCAACATCGGGCAGATACCCCGCTTTGATAAGTTAATTGCGACCATTCGCAGCAGGGAAATGTCCGCTTCTATCATTCTGCAATCGCAGAGCCAACTAAAAGCCATTTACAAGGACGCGGCAGAAATCATACTTGATAATGCCGACAGCACCTTGTTTTTGGGAGGACGTGGGAAAAATGCAAAGGATATTTCGGATAACTTGGGACGGGAAACAATCGACAGTTTCAATACTTCCGAAAATCGCGGCACGCAGGTTTCTCATGGACTTACTTATCAAAAATTAGGAAAGGAGCTGATGACACAGGACGAAATAGCAGTTATGGACGGTGGGAAATGTATTTTGCAGCTACGCGGTGTGCGTCCCTTTTTAAGCGACAAATACGACATCACGAAACACCCGAACTACAAATACCTTTCCGACTTCGACAAAAGAAACGCTTTTGACGTGGAACGGTATATGTCTACCCGTCCGGCAATCGTAAAGCCCGATGAAGCCTTTGACATATACGAAATAGATTTGTCCGACGAGGACGCAGCCGCCGAGGAATAACGGCGGCATTTTCATTTTCAACAACTTTTTTTGAGCCGCACAGCGGCAGAAAGCGAGGTTTATATGGAGTTTTTCAACAGCGCAGTTGGTGTATTGCAGACTTTGGTTATCGCGCTTGGCGCAGGTCTTGGCATTTGGGGTGCCATTAACCTCATGGAGGGTTACGGCAACGACAATCCGGGCGCAAAGAGCCAGGGCATGAAGCAGCTCATGGCGGGCGGCGGCGTCGCTTTGATCGGCGGCACCCTTGTTCCCCTGCTTTCTCAACTTTTTGGATAATGCCTAAAACAAATACCACCCGCCGCGCCCTCTCGGAAACGGGAGGGCGCGGGAAAGGAGGGATTAACTTTTGATATGGCAGATGATTGAAGATTGGTTTCGCGGCATTTTGACAGACGGGATTTTATCGAACCTTTCCGGCTTGTTTGACAGCGTAAATACAGAGGTTGGAGAAATCGCAACACAAGTCGGCACGACCCCCGCCGGGTGGAACGCGGGCATATTCAACATGATACGCAGCCTTTCGGAAAACGTCATTGTACCGATTGCGGGCGTTATCATTACCTTTGTCATGTGTTATGAACTAATCCAGCTTGTAATTGAAAAAAACAATCTGCACGATCTCGACACTTGGATTTTCTTCAAATGGATTTTTAAGACCTTTGTTGCGGTGCTGCTGGTAACAAACACTTGGAACATCGTCATGGGAGTTTTCGACGTTACGCAGAGCGTCGTCAATCAGAGCGCGGGGGTTATCATATCCGATACAAGCATAGACGTTACCACCGTCATTACCGACATTGAAGCAAAACTCGACGCTATGAGCGTGGGCGGTCTTTTGGGGTTATGGTTTCAATCCCTCTTTGTAGGGCTTACCATGAAAGCCCTGTCAATCTGCATTATGCTTGTGGTGTATGGGCGCATGATTGAAATATATCTTGTAACGAGCGTTGCCCCTATCCCTATGGCAACAATGGTAAATCACGAATGGGGCAGCATGGGACAGAATTACTTAAAATCTTTGCTTGCGCTTGGTTTTCAGGCGTTTCTGATCTTGGTGTGTGTCGGCATTTATGCGGTGTTGATACAAACAATCGCAGCGACCGACGACATTTCCGGCGCGATCTGGGCTTGCATGGGCTATACCGTCCTCTTGTGCTTTACGCTTTTCAAAACGGGAAGCCTTGCAAAGAGCGTCTTTTCGGCACATTAAGGGGGTGAGTTATGATTTGAAAATCGGTTTAATCGACGTTGACAGCCATAATTTCCCCAACCTCTGCTTGATGAAGCTATCCGCGTATCATAAAGCAAAGGGGCATACGGTGGAATGGTGGAACGCAAAGGGGCGGTACGACCTTGTATATAAAAGCCGCGTCTTTACGGACACCTATTCCAAAGACACGATAACCGTTACCAACGCGGAACAAGTTATTTTCGGCGGTACGGGCTACGACACGAAAAACCGCTTGCTGCCGGAAGTGGAACACAGTTACCCGGATTATTCTATCTACCCGCAGTTTTTCGGGATTGCCTACGGCTTTTTAAGCCGGGGTTGTCCGAGAAATTGCGGGTTTTGCATTGTCAGCAGTAAAGAGGGACGCGAAAGTGTTAAGGTTGCGGATTTGTCCGAGTTTTGGAAATGGCAGCCGGAAATAAAAATCATGGACGCTAATCTGCTTGCCTGTCCCGACCATGAAAATCTCATTGAGCAGCTTATACGAAGCCGCGCATGGGTGGATTTTTCGCAAGGGCTGGATATTCGCCTTGTGAACAGGGATAATGTCAGCCTGTTAAATCGGGTACGGATAAAAGCGGTACATTTTGCATGGGATAATCCCGACGAGGACTTAACCGGGTATTTCCAACGTTTTTTGGATTTGACCGCCATTAAGAGCAGCCGCCAGCGGCGCGTGTATGTTCTTACCAACTACGGCAGCACTCACGAACAGGATTTATACCGCGTGAACACCTTGCGGGCTATGGGCTTTGACCCGTATGTGATGATTTACGAGCGTCCAACCGCCCCGCCTGTTACCCGCCATTTGCAACGGTGGGTAAATAACAAACGGCTTTTCTATGCTGTCCCCCGTTTTGAAGATTACATTCCGGGCAGAAAGGAGGTTTGAAATGGCGTATGTAACCGTCCCAAAGGACTTAACAAAAATCAAAAGCAAGGTAATGTTCAACCTTACGAAACGACAGCTAATTTGTTTCAGCGCGGCGGTAGCAATCGGACTGCCGCTGTTCTTTTTGGTAAAAGACAGCGTTGGAACAACCACAGCGGCATTGTGCATGGTGCTTGCCATGCTGCCTATGTTTTTGCTTGCCATGTACGAGAAAAACGGGCAACCGCTGGAAGTGATTATTCGGCAATTTGTGGAAGTGAAGTTTCTTCGCCCCAAAGAGCGACCTTATCAGACCAACAATTTTTATGCCGCCCTTGCGCGGCAAGAGCAATTAGATAAGGAGGTACGGGCGATTGTCAAAGGAAAAGAAAAACACCCAAAACGAAAAGCGTAAACTTTCCCGACAGGAAAGAAAACAGATAGATACCCTTATCCGACAGGCAAAGGGCGACGGGAAGCCCCATACGGCGCAGGACAGCATACCGTTTGAGCGAATGTATAAGGACGGGATTTGCCGCCTTGCAAACGGGCGGTATTCCAAGTGCATTGAGTTTGAGGACATCAACTATCAGCTTGCGCAGCCGGACGACAAAACCGCCATTTTTGAAGCCCTTTGCGATATGTATAACTCGTTCGACGCTTCTATCAGCGTGCAGCTTTCCCTAATCAGCCGCCATGCGAACAAGGACGATTTCAAGAACAGTATCACGATTGCGCCGCAGAATGATGACTTCGACAGTATCAGAGCAGAATACACCGAAATGCTTAGGACGCAGCTTGAACGCGGAAACAACGGGCTTATCAAGACCAAGTTTCTCACCTTTACCGTTGAAGCAAAGGACATTAGATCGGCGCGGGCGCGTCTTGCCCGCATTGAAACGGACACCCTCAACCATTTTAAGGTGATCGGCGCGGCGGCGCGGGTATTGGACGGGAAACAGCGTCTTGAAGTGCTGCATGGGATTTTCCACCCGGACGGGGAACGCTTTAACTTTGCGTGGGAATGGCTACCCGCAAGCGGTCTTTCTGTCAAAGACTTTATCGCGCCGTCCTCTTTCCGATTTGGCGACGGGCGAATGTTTCAAATGGGCGGCAAGTTTGGCGCAGTTTCCTTTTTGCAGATCGTCGCGCCGGAACTCTCCGACCGTATGCTTGCCGACTTCATGGACGCGGAAAACGGGATTATCGTCAATCTGCACATTCAGAGTATCGACCACAACGAAGCAATCAAGACGATTAAGCGCAAGATTACCGACCTTGACCGTATGAAAATCGAGGAACAGAAAAAAGCAATCCGCAGCGGCTACGACATGGATATTATTCCGTCCGACCTTGCCACCTACGGCGGGGAAGCAAAAAACCTACTCCGCGATTTGCAGAGCCGCAACGAAAGAATGTTTCTGCTTACGCTGCTTGTCTTAAACCTTGCAGATACCAAGCAGAAATTGGATAACGAAGTATTTGGAGCGGCGGCAATCGCGCAGAAATACAACTGCATTTTGACCCGCCTTGACTACCGGCAGGAACAGGGGCTTATGTCCTCTATCCCGTTGGGGGAAAACCTTATCCATATCCAGCGCGGCTTGACGACCAGCAGCACCGCCGTTTTCGTTCCCTTTACGGTGCAAGAGCTGTTCCAAAGCGGCGAAGCATTGTATTACGGCTTAAACGCCCTTTCCAACAACATGATTTTGTGCGACCGAAAGAAGCTGAAAAATCCCAACGGCTTGATACTCGGCACACCGGGCAGCGGCAAAAGTTTTTCTGCAAAACGCGAAATCACAAACGCTTTTCTTATCACGTCCGACGACATTATCATTTGCGACCCCGAAGCCGAATATTACCCCCTTGTCGGACGTTTGAAAGGACAGGTTATCAAGGTTTCGCAGAACAGCACGCAGTACATTAACCCTATGGATATTAACCTCAATTACAGCGAGGGCGACACGCCCATAGCCTTAAAGAGCGATTTTATCCTTTCCTTTTGTGAGTTGATTATGGGAGGTAAAAACGGGCTGGAAGCTGTCGAAAAGACCTTGATTGACCGCGCTGTTATCAGCGTGTACCGCAACTACCTTGCCGACCCGAAGCCGGAGAATATGCCGATTTTGGGCGACCTCTACGACGAGATCAAGAAGCAGCCGGAAAAGGAAGCGCAGCGTATCGCGGCGGCATTGGAACTCTATGTAAACGGCAGCTTGAACATTTTTAACCACAGGACAAACGTTGACATTCATAATCGCCTTGTCTGCTTTGATATTAAGGAACTCGGTACGCAGCTTAAAAAAGTCGGTATGCTTATCGTCCAAGACCAAGTATGGAACAGAGTAACGGTAAACCGCAGCGAGGGCAAGGCGACGCGGTATTACATCGACGAATTTCATTTACTCTTGAAAGAGGAACAGACCGCAGCATACAGCGTCGAGATTTGGAAGCGTTTTAGGAAGTGGGGCGGTATTCCGACAGGTATCACGCAGAACGTCAAAGACCTTTTGACGAGCAGAGAAGTTTCAAATGTTTTTGAAAACAGCGATTTTGTCTATATGCTCAACCAAGCCCAGGGTGACCGGGAAATCCTTGCCAAGCAGCTTAACATTTCACAACAGCAAATGACCTATGTAACCCATTCCGAAGCGGGCGAGGGACTTATCTTCTATGGCAACGTGATTTTGCCCTTTATTGACCGTTTTCCGAAAGATACGGAGCTCTACCGCGTAATGACGACCAAGCCCGGCGAGGTGTCGGCATGAGGATAGAAACGGATAAAATCTATTGCGGCGACAGCTTGCAGGTGCTTCAAACCTTGCCGGATAACTGTTTGGATTGTTGCGTAACGTCCCCGCCCTACTATGCTTTGCGCGATTACGGCACAGACGGGCAGATCGGGCGTGAAGCAACGCCGGAGGAATATGTTTCCCGCATTACGGCGGTTTTCCATGAGGTAAAGCGGGTGCTTACGCCGGAGGGTACTTGTTGGCTGAATATCGCGGACACTTATTGCGGCACAGGCAGCAAAGCCGACCACCAAGACCCGAAATACCCCAAAGGCAGGAACGGGCAGCAAGTGGCGGTAAACCACCGCGCCCCCGGCTGCAAGCCGAAAGACCTAATCGGTATTCCGTGGCTTGTAGCCCTTGCCTTGCGGGGCGACGGTTGGTATTTGCGAAGTTCTATCATTTGGCACAAGGGAAACGCCATGCCGGAAAGCACGCGGGACAGACCGACCCGCTGCTATGAATATGTGTTTCTGCTTACCAAGTCAAAGAAATATTACTACGATTGGCAGGCAGTAGCCGAGCCGATAGCCCCCACAACGGCGGTACGGCTGAAAAGCGGAGTTGGGAAAGGCAACAAATATGCCGCTACCGTTCCGGGGCAAAACCAGCCGCAGAAAATCAACCGCCCCCGCAGGAAAGGCGCATACACCGACGAAATGATTTCCCCCGTCCGCAGCCGCCGCAACGTTTGGCAGATCAACACAACTTCCTATCGCGGCGGGCATTTTGCAGCGTTCCCGCCCAAACTTGCGGAAACGTGCATTTTGGCGGGCTGTCCTGTCGGCGGGATTGTGCTTGACCCGTTTTTAGGCAGCGGCACGACCGCAGCGGCGGCAAAAAGCCTTTCCCGCCGCTATATCGGTATAGAGATCAACCCCGAATACTGCACCCTTGCAAAACAGCGTATTGGAGGTGATGAACATTGAGCAAGGAATTAAAAGCCCCCGACAAGGTAACGCAGAAAATGACCCGCGACGGGGCGATTGCGGAAAACCTTACGACGGGCGAAACGACGAGTATCAGCGAAAGACCGCCGGAGGAAAACTATTCAGCCCCCGCAGCGGGAGCAGCGGAAAAAGCGACCCAACGTATCAGCACAGAGGTTAGCCGCCATTTAGAAAAGGGCGCGGAGAAAAAGAGCCTTGACGCAGCGCAGCTTAAAACCCATACTTCCCGCTTGCAGTTTTCCGCAGAGGAACGGGCAACGCCGGAACTTCAAAAGGCAATTAGGAAGTCGGACAAGGCGGCAGACCGTTTAGACGCGGCGCGGGCGGCTATCCCCAAGCATACCAAAATCAAGAAAGAGCGCGTTTTTAACGAAGCGAAAGGCAGGGCAAAAACGCGCCTTTCCTTTGAAAAGACGGATAAGCCCCCAAACGGCAAGTTGCGGCATAACCCCTTATCACGTCCGGCGCAGGAGTTAAACAGCACCGTACATGGAAAAATCTACGAGGTAGAGAAAGAAAACGTCGGTGTGGAAAGCGGGCACCGGGTAGAACTTGCGGGCGAGAAAGCGGGCGGCATGGCGGCGCGGACGGTAAAACGCGGCATACGCAGCCACAAGCTGAAACCCTACCGGGCAGCGGCGGCAGCGGAGAGAAAGGCGGTAAAGGCAAACGCCGATTTCCTCTATCAAAAGGCGCTGCACGATAACCCCGCCCTTGCGCACTCTAACCCCATTTCCCGTTTTTGGCAGAAGCAGCGCATTAAAAAGCAGTATGCAAAGACGCTGAAAGCGGGCGGCAAGGTGAAAAAGACCGCCGAAGCCACCGCAAAGGCAGCGAAGAAAACCGCGCAGGAAACCAAACGGGCGACGTTCTTTGTCGTCCGGCATTGGAAAGGCTGCTTGCTTGTGGGCGGGATTGCCTTTATCGTGCTGCTGCTTTTCGGCGGCTTGTCCTCTTGCTCCCTCTTTGGCGGCAACAGCGGTAGCGGCTTGATTGCGTCGTCCTATCTTTCCGAGGACGCGGATATTACGGGCGCGGAAGCAGCTTACACCGATATGGAAGCAGAGTTACAGGATATGCTGAATAATATCGAGCGCGAATACCCCGGCTACGACGAATACCGGGTGAACGCAGACGAGATCGAGCATGACCCCTATGTGCTAATCTCTATCCTTTCCGCGCTGCATGAGGGCGTGTTTACCCTTGATGAAGCGCAAAGCACCCTTGAAATGCTCTTTGAGAAACAGTATATCTTGACCGTTACGGAGGAAGTCGAGGTACGCTACCGCACCGAAACGAGGACGGACAGCGAGGGCAACGAATATGAGGTTGAAGTCCCATATAACTATTACATTCTTCATGTGGATTTGGAAAACTTCAACCTTTCCCATGTCCCCGTCTACATTATGGGCGAGGAACAGCTATCCATGTACGCTATGTATATGTCGTCGCTGGGGAACCGCCCCGATTTGTTCCCGTCGTCCGGCTATGTGTCAAAATACTATGAAAACCCGCCCGCCGATTACGAAGTACCCGCCGCGCTGCTTAATTCCGATGAAAAGTTTGCGCGGCTCATTGAGGAAGCGGATAAATACGTCGGCTTTCCCTATGTGTGGGGCGGCAGCACCCCGGAAACCTCTTTTGATTGCAGCGGTTTTGTTAGCTATGTGCTGACGAACAGCGGCTTATACAATACGGGCAGACTTGGGGCGCAGGGGCTTTACAACATTTCAACCCGCGTTTCCAACCCGCAGCCGGGGGATTTGGTTTTCTTTACGGGTACATACGACACGCCGGGGGTATCTCATGTGGGTATCTACGTTGGCGAGGACGGGGACGGAAGCCCCGTCATGCTGCATTGTGGCGACCCGATACAATACACAAAACTTGATACAAGCTATTGGCAATCCCATTTTTACGCCTATGGGCGGCTACATTACAACTGACTTTGAAAGGAGTTAATTTCTATGGCAAACACGAAACTTGACCGTATCGAACGGGATATTGAGAAAACGAGGGCGAAAATCCTTGAATACCAAAAAAGGCTGAAAGACCTTGAAGCGCAGAAAATCGAGGAAGAAAACGCGCAGATCGTTCAAATGGTGAAAGCGGTACACCTTGACGGGGCGCAGCTTGCCGCGTTCCTCTCCGCTTACGCCAGCGGCGAAATTGCCTTGCCGCAGCCGGACGCAGACTATACCGACGAACAGGAGGAAACCGAAGATGAAGCATAAAAAACTGTTCCGCAGCGTTACCGCTTTGCTTGCCGCCCTTGTACTCATGGGCGGCTTTTCTGTTACCGCTTTTGCGGGCGGCGGTGATGTGAGCGACGAGCCGCCTACCCCCGTAACCGAAACCGAGCCGGAAGAAACGACGGGCGGCTATGAGCCGCAGCCCTTAACGCCGGAGGGCAACATGAGCCTTGTGGACGACATAACGGGCGAAGCGTCCGGCGATAAACAGTTTATTACCGTCGTTACGAAAAACGGAAACTATTTTTACATCATCATTGACCGAGCCGAGGACGGAGAAAACACCGTCCATTTCCTCAATCAAGTTGATGAAAAAGACCTTTTGCAGCTTATGGAGGACGAACAGACCGAAACCCCCGCTTGTAGCTGTACTGAAAAATGCGTTGCCGGAAGCATCAACACCGATTGCCCCGTTTGCAGCGTCAACATGAGCGAGTGCGCGGGCAAGGAAGCCGAGCCGGAGCTGGAAGAAACCGAGCAGCCGGAGCCGGAGGAAGATAAAGGCGGCGGCATGGGCGGTGCTATTCTGCTTGTCGTGCTGCTTCTTGCCGCAGCGGGCGGCGGCGCGTTCTATTACTTTAAGATTATGAAGCCCAAAAAGGACGCGGCAAAAGGCAGCAGCAACCTTGACGATCTCGACTTTGACGAGGACGACGAGGACGCGGAAGAATTAGAAACCGAGCAGGAGGACGAGGAAGTATGAAACTTGTAATTGCAGAGAAACCGAGCGTCGGGGCGGCGATTGCCGCCGTACTTTGCGCGAATGAAAAGCGCAGCGGATATTTTGAGGGCAGCGGCTACCTTGTGTCCTGGTGTATCGGGCATTTGATTAGCCTTGCGGACGCGGCGACCTACAACGAGCAGTACCGAAAATGGAAGTATGACGATCTCCCCATTGTCCCGCAGGATTGGCAGTTTATCGTTGCCAGCGGCAAGGAGCAGCAGTTTTCCGTACTCAAAGACCTTATGCACCGCAGCGACGTTTCCGAGATTGTCAATGCGTGCGACAGCGGGCGCGAGGGAGAACTCATTTTTCGATTTGTCTACGAACAGGCAAATTGCAAAAAGCCCTTTTCCCGCCTTTGGATTAGCAGCATGGAAGAAAGCGCAATCCGCGAGGGCTTTTCAAACCTCAAAGACGGGCGCAGCTATGACAACCTCTATCAATCCGCGCTTTGCAGAGCAAAGGCAGATTGGCTTGTCGGGATTAACGCGACCCGCCTTTTCTCTATCCTCTATCACAAAACGCTGAATGTCGGCAGAGTGCAAACGCCCACCCTTACCATGCTGGTAAACCGCGACTATGCGATCAGCAGCTTTAAGAAAGAAAAATATCATGTTGTCCGTCTGGACGCGGGCGGTGTTTCGGCTTTGTCCGAAAGACTGAACGACGAAGCGGCAGCGCAGCAGATGAAAGCGGCTTGCGAGAAATCGCAAGCCGTTTGTACTTCCCTCAAAAAAGAGAAAAAGACCGTTGCCCCGCCGAAGCTGTTTGACCTTACCGCGTTACAGCGCGAAGCTAACCGCCTGTATGGATTTACGGCGAAACAGACCCTTGATTATGCGCAAGCCCTCTATGAAAAGCGGCTTTTGACCTATCCCCGCACCGACAGCAAATATATCACTTCCGATATGCAGGACAGCACAAAGGAACTCATTACCGGGCTTTGTTCGCTGCTTCCCTTTATGCGGGACGTGAAGCTGCAAGCAGACCTTATAAGGGTTTGCGACAACAGCAAAGTAACCGACCACCACGCTATTTTGCCGACAGCCGAGTTTTTGAAAGCGGGCTTTGCTTCCCTTGCCGACAGCGAAACAAAACTTATGACCCTTGTGTGTGCAAAGCTGCTTTGCGCCGCAGCCGCGCCCTATGCGTATGAAGCGGTTACGGCGGTTTTCACTTGCGGCGGCTATACCTTTACCGCAAAGGGCAGGACAACGCTTTGCGAGGGTTGGCGTGAGATTGAAAGATTATCCCGCGCCGCGTCCGAGGAACAGGACGAGGACGCAGAGCCGGAAGCGGTTTTGCCCCCGCTTACCGAGGGACAGACCTTTGAAAATACCGCAGCGGAGATCTCCGAGCGTTACACGCAGCCCCCAAAAGCATATACCGAAGATACGCTTCTGTCCGCTATGGAGAACGCGGGCAAGGAGGAAACGCCGGAGGACGCGGAACGCAAGGGATTAGGCACCACCGCGACGCGGGCGGGTATCATTGAAAAGCTCATTTCAGCGGGCTTTGCCGAGCGCAAGGGCAAGAAGCTAATCCCCACAAAGGACGGGTATAACCTTGTCGCCATTCTGCCCGAAAGCCTTACGTCCCCGCAGCTTACGGCAGAATGGGAAACGCGCCTTACCGGGATTGCAAAGGGCAGCGACAGCCCCGCCGACTTTATGCGAGGGATTGAGGAAATGACAGCGGGGCTTGTCAAGACCTATTCCGCGATTTCCGAGGATAAAGCAAAACTGTTTACCCCGCAGCGGGAAGCAATCGGCACTTGCCCCCGTTGCGGCGCGGCGGTTTACGAGGGCAAGAAAAACTACTACTGTTCCGACAGGGCGTGCAGCTTTGTCATGTGGAAAAATGACTTGTTCTTTCAGCAGCGCAAAAAGACTTTCACAAAGGCGATTGCCGCCGCCCTTTTGAAAGACGGAAAGGTAAAAATCAAGGGTATGTACTCCACCAAAACGGGAAAGACCTTTGACGGGGTTGTGCTGCTTGCCGACACAGGCGGCAAGTATGTAAACTTCCGCGTCGAGCAGAACCGAAAATGATTAGGCTTGATGAAAAGCAGTATCGAGCCGTTAAGAAAATGGCCCGAGCCGCGTGCGCCAACAATGATTGCGGGAACTGTCTGCTATTGGACGACGGGGAAACTTGCGTTTGTGTGCAGAGTATCAGCTATTCGCTGTTATGCCGTTATTTCCGCGAAGCGGTTTTACCCGCAGACAGGCAGCTATGCGAACAGATCACCCGCAGCGGGGAAACCGATTTGAAGCGTTGCGCGGTATGCGGCAGCACGTTTGCGGCGGGCAGCAATCGGGCGAAATACTGTCCCGATTGTGCGGCAAAGATACGCCGCAGGCAGAAAGCGGAAAGCGAGAGAAACAGGCGTTTACGGATAAAAATAACTACATAGCAAGCACAGCAAACGAGTACCCGTTTGCGAGAAATACCCGCGCTGCTCTATGGGAAGCGCGGGCATTTTGCTTGTTGGGATAGTCCCAAACCCTTAAAAATCGAGAAAGGACGTGATGAAACAATATGCCGTATTCTTCATACGACCATGACAAATTGGAAACCGCCGAAACCATGCGGATAGAACGCCGGATATATTTTGAAGCAAAGGACGGGGATATTGCCCCCTATGTTTCTTTGCCGCTGGAACAGCTACACGCCATGCGTGAGGAAAGCGCGGCAGCGGAACAGGCGATTTTTAACGATCTCTCAACCCGCGCCGCCGCTTGGGAACAGCAGGCGGGAAAAACGCTTTTGCTTGACAAAGCGATTGAATACACAAGGACAACCGTTGTGCAGCACACTTCTAACGAGTGGCAGAAAGGCGAATATGACCGATATACCCGCAGCAACCGGGTATATCAGATGAACTACCACATTTACGAGAACACCCGTTACGACAGGGAGAAGCAGCAAAGCGTCCCTTACTCTTATTCTCTCACATGGGGCGTTTATACCAACAGCCCGAACAGGAACGGGCAAGCGAAGATTGCCGGACAGGACAGAAAGGTTTTTTCCGATAAGGCGGCTATGGAAAAGTATCTGAATGGACGTATCAAAGCATACGACCGTCTGTTTACGGAAATCTCCCCGCCTATCCCGCAGGAGTACGCCGAGCATTTCAAAGTAAACGGTATGCTTTTACCGGGCTATACCATTGAGGGTGAGGAACCCCCGCAGCAGCAGCCACAGGCGGCAGCTATCCCCGAAACTACCGGGCAGCAAAAGGAGCGTGAACACATGAGCGAACAGTTTTCTATTATGATTGGCAACCGCAGCCGTTTTGAAGCGGGCGACCCCGGCGGTTATTGGCTGGATATGCCCGCCACAAAGGAGCAGTTACAGACCGCTATGCAGAGCGTCGGCATTACCGCCGATAACCCGCAGGATTTTTCCATTCGCGGCTATTCCGACGACCCAGAGAAACATATTGCTTTGCCTTATGAAATGGTATGCGCCGCCGACGTGGACGAACTCAATTTTCTTGCGGCGCGGCTCGAACAGCTTGACCCCGCCGAGGTTGGCAAGCTGAACGCAGCTTTGCAGCAGAAAAACGGGCTTGCAAATATCGGACAGGTAATTGACTTCACCTACAACGTGGATTTTTACGTCCATATTCCCGAAGTACATACCTACCGCGATTTGGGCGACTATTACTTAAATCAATCCGGCATGGTACAAATGCCCGAAGAATGGAAAGGCGGCATTGACCTTACTACTTTTGGCAGGAACGCCGCCGCGCAGGAAAAAGGCGCGTTTACCGAATACGGCTATATCGTGGAAAGCGGCGACGAGTGGGAACGGCAGTTTGAGGGGCGCGAAGTGCCGGAGGAATACCGCATTATGAGTTACCCGCAGCCGGAGCGCGGCGAACAGGACAAAGCCTATATGGACGCAGCCGAAACGCAGCAAGCAGCCGTACAGACCGCAGAGCCGCAGCAGCCCCGCCCCGTCGTGCCGATTATCCTTTCTTCTGAAAAACCCGGCGACAAGGTAAAGGAGATCACCGCCCGTCTGGAACAGGGCATACAAGCGATTTTTGACAGCGACCGCTACAAAGAGTTTTTAACGGCTATGTCAAAGTTTCACGATTACAGCTTGAATAACACTATCCTAATCGCCATGCAGGGCGGCAATTTGGTAAAGGGCTATTCACAATGGCAGAAAGAGTTTGACCGCCATGTGAAAAGCGGCGAGAAAGGTATTAAAATCTTTGCCCCCGCACCTTACAAGGTAAAAAAGCTGGTGGATAAAATCGACCCCGACACAAGAAAGCCCATACTTGACAGCGAGGGAAAGACGGTTAAGGAAGAAAAGGAAGTTACCGTTCCCGCCTTTAAGGTTGTAACCGTCTTTGACATTTCGCAGACCGAGGGCAAGGAGTTTCCCGACCTCTCCGTCAAACCGCTGCTTGCCGATGTGGAACAGTACGAGGACTTTTTCGCTGCCCTTGAAAAAGCGTCCCCCGTTCCGATTGCTTTTGAGCAGATCACAAACGGCGCAAACGGATATTTCAGTTTGACCGATAAGCGAATTGCTATCAAAGAGGGTGTGAGCGAGCTGCAAGCGGTTAAGACCGCCATTCACGAAATCGCCCATGCGAAGCTGCATGACGTGGACTTAAACGCCCCGCTGGAGGAACAAAACCGCGTTGACCGCCGCAGCCGCGAGGTACAGGCTGAAAGCGTTGCCTATACGGTGTGTCAGCATTTCGGGCTTGATACGTCGGATTACTCTTTCGGGTATGTTGCCGGGTGGAGCAGCGGCAAGGAAATGACCGAATTAAAAGCGTCCCTTGAAACGATACAGGCAACCGCAAAGGAACTCATTACCGAGATCGAGGGGCATTTTACCGAATTGCAGCAGCAGCGGCAAGCCGAGCAGGAGCAGGAAGCGAAAACAAAAGAAACCTTGCTTCTCAACGGCAAGGAGGACAGCTACGGGATTTATCAGTTAGCCCGCAGAGAGGAAACTATGGATTTGCGCTTTGAGCCTTTCGACCGTCTGCAAGCAACGGGGCATTTCGTTGACCGGGCAAATTATGAACTCGTCTATACCGCACCGCTTACAAAGGATATGACGCTTGGCGGCATTTGGGAAAAGTTTAATATCGACCGCCCCGCCGACTTCAAGGGGCATAGCCTTTCCGTTTCCGACATTGTTGTGCTTCATCAGAACGGCGAGAACACCGCCCATTATGTAGACAGCATAGGTTTTCAGCAGGTGCCGGAGTTTTTACAGGAGCAAGCGCAGCAGACCCCCGTATTTGATAAGCTATCTCCCGAACAGCAGCAAGCCCTATCCGATACCGTAAAAGATACGCTGCAACTGCTTGTAGACGCAGACAAGCGGATTTATGGCGACGTTACGGGCAAGACCCTTGAAGCAATCGCGGCGCAAGGGTATTCCTACAAGGGCGGGCAGCTTGAAAAGCAGCAGCCGGAAGCGACCCCCGAAAGCCTTATGACGGGCGAAACCGTCAGAACGCCGCGAGGGAACTTTTACATTACCGACATGAGCCGCGAACAGATCGAAGCGGCGGGCTTTGGTTTTCATCATGCGTCGGAGGACGGGAAGTATCTCATTATGGGAAATGGCACACAGGCTTATGCCATAGCCGCCGAGCAGCCGCAGCGGGATAATCCCTTAAAGCACGTTGAGGACATTGTAGAGCAGAACGACAACAACTTTGACGGGATTATCAATAATACGCCGCAAACGCCCACCGTCGCGGATTTGGAGCAGCGGGCAAAGGCGGGCGAAGCGATTTCCGTTACCGACCTTGCGAAAGCGGTAAAAGCCGAGAAACGGGAGCAGCCGCAAAAGAAACCGTCCATTTTGAAGAAGCTGGACGAGTACAAGAAACAGGCGGCGCAGCAGCCGAAAGACAAGCAGAAAGAGCAGAAAAAGGATTTGGAGGTTTGATAGTATGAATATCCGCTTTACCATTGAGGAAGAAAACATAATTGCGATTTACGCCGAGGACAGCCGGGAAACAACGCTTGAAAATATCCTTGCCGCCATGCCCTATATGGACGAGGATATGCGCCAGCTTGCCGCCGCAGCGGTGAAAAAGCTGCAAGCCATGACGGACAGCGAGTTTTCCGAACGGGAGTTTATCTTGACCGACGAGGAATAGCCCATAGAAAACAGGGGCGCGGTTGCCGATTTCCGGCACCGCGCCCCTGTTCTTTTTTTGTCCTTGCGTGGACAATTAGAAAGCTGTTTTTGCGGGTTTGAATATAAAGTATCGTCTATGCCGTTTCCCCGCGCTGGAAGCCGCAGAAACACAGGCGTTTTCAGCCCTTAATGTTCCACTTGCTACCCCTTGTTTTGCGCCTTATCGCTCCTGCTCCCGCGCCTTGCTTTGGGACGGGTAAAGAATACTATCGACGTTCTTTTTGACAACGCCGTACTCCTGCATTTGCTTTTTCGCTTGGCGGTAATCCTCATACAATTTGCTTTTCCTGTCGTTTAAGCCGCTATACTCCTTGCGCAGCGCGGCGAGATCGGGCAGCTTCTTTATCTGCATTTCCCGGAGTGCCCTTGCCGCAGCTTCAAACAGGATAATTTCGCTTTCATGCCCCCGCAGATACTTTTCCTTGTCCCGCGATTTCTTGTATTCCTCGTAAATCGGTTTTAATTGTCGGTATGTGGTGGTGTGCTTGATAAGCAGCGATAAATCGGACATACGCTGTTCCACTTCCTTAACCGCCCTTGCCGCCGCGTCATGGGCGGTCATAATATCCGCGATTTTGCTTTCGAGGTCGCTGTAATATTCAATCTTGTTTTCGGTCAAGAAGTTCATGCTTTTTGCAGCCTGTTTCAGATTATGGATTTTCGCCCACCGTTCATAGCCCGCCGATTGTTGGGCTTTAATGCTGTTTTCAATATCGACGACAAGCCGGATTTTCTTATCTTCCCGCAGCGGCTTTGACTTGGCAATATATACGCCCTTGATACGCTCCTTTATGGCTTCTTCCGTATAGGCCGCGCCGAGCGTCTTTGCGCGGGTAAACCGTTCCTGTCCGGCAGCGCGGAAAGAAATATATTTGCCCTGTTTGATTTCATACCCCATTTCCTGCAAACGGCGCAGCAGTTCGTCAAAATCTTTGACTTGGGGAATGAGGGTATCTATCGCCGTTTTCAGCTTGGCTTTGTAGCTTGTTCCTTGCTTTTCGGCGGTGTATTCCGCATAGCTTTTCCCTTTGTCCTGTCCCGGCACGACGACGGATAGCCCATGCTCTTTACATATCCTGTCGCTGGTGCGTCGGATAGCGTGATAGCTTTGCTTGTTGGAATGATACTTTTTGTAGTCAACGAAGCTAACCGCGTTGAAAATCAAGTGATTATGCAGATGGTCTTTATCGACGTGGGTTGTCAAAACAAACTCATACTTGCCGCCTAACACCGCTTGCGCAAGTTCCATGCCGATTTTGTGCGCTTCTTCCGGCGTGGTTTCGCCTACCGCAAAGGATTGTATCAAGTGCCGCCCTAAATGTGTGCCGCGATCTCCGGCAGCTTCCCGCGTCCATGCAAACTCTATATCGGCGGTTTCCAGCCCGCAGCCGAAAGAGGACGCAAGCAGCTTTCCGTCTGTCTTTTCGGGATTTAAGATATAGTCTATTGCGGCCTTTAAGGTTGATTTAATAGGGTGCGTCTTTGTAACCGCCATATCTCGTCCACCGCCTTTTTTATATCCTCAATGTCCTGCTGGTAAACCGCCCCCGTCGCGTTGGCGCGTTTGGCAATTTGATTGATGTTCCGGCTCACCGCTTGCAGTTCCCGGATATATGCTTTCGTGTCGCTTCGGTCAATGACAAGGATATACCCGTCAATCGCCATTTTGCGGAAGTATGCCCCATACTGCTTTATGGGAAGCTGCTTCATCTTCTCGTCGATCAGCCGCTTTTCTTCTTCCGTAACGTAAAACTTCATTTGGATATTTCTCTTTCGGTTTTCCATTTCCGCGCCGCCTTTCGGTATAAGGGTTTGGGATTATCCCAACAAGCATTTTTCGCAAACGGGTACTCGTTTGCTGTGCTTGCTATCTACTCCATACCCCTACCGAAAGGCGGTATTTGTTGCGCATTCCCTTGATTTTGGACGCAAAAAAAGATTGCAGCCGCCATGCGCTGCAATCTCCCGATTTCTCATATTGTGAGGTTAATCCTCTGCTTTTTCGACTTCCGTTATCTCCCTTGCTGTTGCGGTTACAATCCGTATGCCTTTATCGCTCATACCGTCCAGCAGCGCGTCAAGCTGCCGCCGCCCGGTGGATTTCTCCGCATTGCTGTTCGGGAAGAAAAATTGATCTACCGAAATATGATACCGGGTTACAAGGTCATAGAATACCTGTAAACTCGGCTGTTGTCCCTTGTTCTCGATATTCGCAAGGTAGCGCGGGGAAATATATAACTCGTCGCTTACCTTTTTGCGGCTCTCGCCGTATTCATTTCTCGCGGCTTTTATAGCTGCCCCGAAAGCCTTAAAGTCGTACAATGGTACGGGTCTTTTTGCCATTTTCATTCACCCTGTTACATTTTACAGTTCACCTTTCTTTTTGGATATGTCCACACAATTCATATCATTAGGTTAAATACTTCCTGTTGTGTATTGACAGTAGACTGATTTTCTGATAAAATAAAATTTATGTAAAAGGAGGCGGCGTTTATGTTGCATAGCATGCGTATTAGATAAGCATTGAAAAAAAGGATTTTCCCATTTTCAACATGGGCTTTTTTGTCATGCTTATTTTGCGGATGCTATACAAAAAACTAACGACGTATAGATATAGTGCAAGCTATGCCTTAGTTTTGTTGTACTGCTCTGTGCATTATAAATGCAGGTCAATGCTCATGTTGAGGATTGACCTGCATTTTTTGTGTAAAAAGGACGAGTGAAATATAATGCTTAAAAAATATTGGATAAAATGTCCGATTTGTAACGGAAAGACGAGAGTTCAAGTATTTCATAATACTGTATTAAAAGATTTTCCTCTTTTCTGCCCTAAATGCAAATTGACGCATATCATTGATGTAGAAAAATTGTAAGCGTCAAATAAAACAGTGTATAGAAAAATAACCGTCAGCCTTTTATACTAAAAGGTCAACGGTTATCGACAGAATTCTTTTACAAGAGGATTCCAAGGCAGATAATCATCCA